>CAJGDU010000288.1 GCA_904502175.1 Clostridiaceae bacterium | reverse complement strand
TTGGAGAGGTCGTACTTCCGCACGACGTGGTTCACCGAAATGGTGTGGGCGGGCGTTCCGTCCTCGTACTTCGGCCGCGGGTCCACGTCTTGGAACCCGTTGTCCAGAATATTATGGATATCATCAATAAGATACTTGTCTGCCTTGGTCATATCGCTCACCTCGTTTTCACTATTGTACCCACCCGGGGGCGATTTGTCCACTCATGCCGCTCCCCGACACATTGTAGGGGAAGGCTCCGAATAAACGACGGATTTGCGGATGGTTTCCCGCCGCCCGTCTTACTAAAATATGTTTGACATAAAAAAGGATACTAAAACTTGAGTAGAGAAGATAAGCAATTTTTCCACTCTTTTCTTTGACAGCACTCTGTTAAAGTGGGTATAGCATAAAAAGGAGGAGAGACTGTATGCAGACTCCGTCCGAGTTCGTGAACTCCTACGCCCTCATCGGGCAGAAAAAAGCGAATAATGCCGCAACCAAACTGCTGGTCCTCGGCGTGCTGGCCGGCTTCCTCATCGGCATGGGCGCCGCCGTCACCAACACGGCCGGCCATGCGCTGACGAACCCCAGCGTCGCGAAGATCGTGTCGGGCCTGCTGTTTCCCTTCGGCCTCATCATGGTCATCCTGACCGGCGCGGAACTCTTCACCGGAAACTGCCTTATCACCATCTCGGTCCTCGAAAAAAAGGTGGATGTCAAAGGTATGCTCCGCAACTGGTTCTACGTTTACCTCGGCAACTTCATCGGCGCCCTGTTCCTGGCCATGGCCTGCGCCTACAGCGGCCCCATGAGCCTGAACAACAATGGCGTGGCCGTCTACACCATGAAGGTGGCCGCCGGAAAGTGTGCACTGACCTTCGGCAACGCCGTGGTCCTCGGCATCCTGTGCAATGTCCTGGTGTGCATCGCCGTGGCCATGAGCCTCATGAGCAAGAACACCATCGGCCGTGCCATCGGCGCCTACCTGCCCATCGCCTTCTTCGTCATCTGCGGCTTCGAGCACAGTGTGGCGAACATGTATTACATTACCGCGGGTCTCCTTGCAAAAGGCGTCCCCGCCTACGCGGAAGCCGCCGCGGCCGCCGGCCTCGACCTTTCCGCCCTCACATGGGGGAACTTCTTCCTCCACAACCTCATTCCCGTCACCCTCGGGAACATCATCGGCGGGTGCAGCTTCGCCTCTCTCATCTGGTTTGGCTTTGCCCCGCAGGAGCAGCCGGCTCCGGTCCGTCTCGTGCCTACAACGGACGTTCAGAAAACCCGTATAGTTTGAGTTTGGGTTTTTGCCCGCTCTCGTATATAATAATTAGGTAATTTGCATTTACAGGAGGAAACATCCCATGGCTGAATTCAAGACCGATATCCAGATCGCCCAGGAATGCGAAATGGAAAACATCCGCGCCATCGCAGAGCGCGCCGGTGTCGACGAGCAGTACCTCGAAATGTATGGTAACTACAAAGCGAAGGTCGACTATAAACTTCTGAAGGATAATGCCGACAAACCGAACGGCAAACTCATCCTTGTCACCGCCATCAACCCCACCCCGGCGGGTGAGGGCAAGACCACCACGACCGTCGGTCTCGCCGACGGCATGAGAAAGATCGGCAAGAACGTCGTCGTTGCACTCCGCGAGCCTTCTCTCGGCCCGGTCTTCGGCGTCAAGGGCGGTGCCGCCGGCGGCGGATATGCCCAGGTCGTTCCCATGGAAGACATCAACCTCCACTTCACCGGCGACTTCCACGCCATCGGCGCGGCCAACAACCTCATCGCGGCCATGCTCGACAACCACATCCAGCAGGGCAACGCTTTGAACATCGACGTCAAGCAGATCACCTGGAAGCGCGCGGTCGACATGAACGACCGTCAGCTCAGAAATATCGTCAACGGCCTCGGCGGCCGCATGCAGGGTGTCCCGCGTGAGGACGGCTTCGACATCACCGTCGCCTCCGAAATCATGGCGGTCCTGTGTCTGGCCTCCGACATCCCGGACCTCAAGGCAAGACTTGCCCG
>CAJGDU010000287.1 GCA_904502175.1 Clostridiaceae bacterium | reverse complement strand
TCGTAAAAAGCTCGCCTCCCTCGGCACCTCGGTCCAGATCAAGGCCGCCAGGGGCGTCGGCTACTCCCTGGAGGATCCTGCATGATCGAACGCATCCGAAAGCGGTTCATCCATGTGACCATCGCCTCCGTCCTGGTGGCGTTGGTGCTCATAATGGGGACCTTCAACGTTCTGGCCTTCCGCAGCGTCCGGGTCAACGCCGACCTGCTGCTGGACCTCATGGCCAAGAACGGGGGAGACTTCCCCGACCGCATCCCCGATGAATACAAGGGCATCATCGAAGACTTCAACGCCGCCGCCATCAACGGCGACGGGGAGTTCGACGCCGACGACGTCTTCGACGAAGAAGATTTCCGTCTCGCCACCAACGGCGCCATCCGCGGCCGGGCGGCGGACAGGCAGGGCAACCGGTACCGCACCTTTTCCGCGGTCACCGATGAGACGCCCTATGAGGCCCGCTACTTCAGTGTCGTCCTGAACACGGACGGCAGCACCCGGTCTGTCAACACGGGGCGCATCGCCTCTGTCTCGACCGAAGACGCGGTCCGTTACGGCAGGAGCCTGCAGACCGTCGGTGCCACCGGCTCCGGCTTCCTCGGCGTCTACCGCTACCGGGTCCAGACGGTCAGTGAAGGGGAGATGTACCTCTTCCTCGACTGTACGTCCGACCTCTACAACGCGGTCTATTTACTGATATTGAGCCTCATCATCGCCCTCGCGGCCCTGCTGCTCATTTCCCTCCTGGTCATCCTGCTCTCCAAACGGGCTATCCGCCCCATCGAGGAGAGTTATGACAAACAGCGGAAGTTCATCACCAACGCGGGCCACGAACTGAAGACGCCGCTCGCCATCATCGACTCCTGTACGGAGGTCCTCGAGATGACGGAAGGCGAGAACAAGTGGACCGAGGGCATCCACGAACAGGTGGGCCGCCTCACCAGCATGACCGCGGAACTCATTTCCATGGCCAAAATGGCGGAGAGCGACCTCGAGCTCAACAAGCGCGACCTGAACCTGTCCGAACTGTGCCGGGAGACGCTCGAACCCTTCGGCCTCATGGCGGAGGAACACGGGCTCGGGTACCGGCTGGACATCGCGCCGGACATTTCGTTCTTCGGGAACGAACAGACGCTCAAACAGCTGTGCTCCATCCTGGCGGACAACGCCGTCAAGTACGCGGTGCCCGGCTCCACCATCGTCATGAGCCTGCGCAAGAAAGGCCGCCGGGTCCTGCTCTCCAGCGAGAACGAAGCGGACAACATCAAGAAGGGCAACCGGGGCGAACTGTTCGAGCGGTTCTACCGGGGCGACACCTCCCACAGCCAGGAGAAGAAGGGCTACGGCATCGGCCTCTCTATGGCCCAGACCATCACGGAGCTCCACAACGGCCGCATCTCCGCTGCCAGCGAAGACGGCAAAGTGCTGACCATCACGGCCTCCTTCCCCGA
The DNA here is from genome assembly GCA_904502175.1 of Clostridiaceae bacterium. GTDB lineage: Bacteria > Bacillota > Clostridia > Oscillospirales > Acutalibacteraceae > RUG420. The sequence continues at coordinate 574 of CAJGDU010000287.1, read as the reverse complement.
ACGGGGCGGCAGCATGCGGAACATCCGCAAGGTCACGAAACAGCAGGAAAAGTATATGAAGAAAAACGCCAAAGACCAGGAGAAACAACTGGCCAAGGCATAACAAATGAAACGAAAAACAACTCCGGGACCCGGAGTTGTTTTGTTTTTTAGGTTATTTTTAACTAAAATTTGAAGTTCGATTTAGGCAACCCGACTAGACTGTAAAGCAGAACGAAACACGAGAAGGAGAGTCCCTCGCATGAAAAAACACACAACAAAACTGCTGGCCGTTCTGCTGGCCCTGACCTTTGCCGTCGTTATGGCGGCCTGCAAGTCGAGCTCCGAAACGGCGGAGACCACTACGGCCAAAACCACCGCTGCCGCCTCCGATGACAGCAGCGCCCCGACTTCGACCAACACCGACCTGTTCACGGACCGGGACCTGGACCCGTCCTATGACAGCGCCACCACCATCGACCTCAACAAAGAATCTTCGAACGTGACCATCACCGAGGCCGGTACGTATGTCCTGACCGGCACCCTGCACGGCCAGGTCGTCGTCAAGGTCGCCGACACAGACAAGGTCCAGCTG
>CAJGDU010000286.1 GCA_904502175.1 Clostridiaceae bacterium | reverse complement strand
TTCGGCACCAAAAAGTCTGCCGACACCCGAAAGGCCCAGCGCTGGTTCAAGGAGCGGGGCATCAAGTTCCAGTTCGTGGACCTGTCCCAGAAGGGCCTGTCCAAAGGCGAGTTCGAGTCGGTGGCCCGCGCCGTCGGCGGAACGGAAGCCATGCTGGACCCCGCCTGCAAGGACCAGAAGACGCTGACCCTCATCAAGTACCTCGTACCGGACCAGCAGCTCGAGAAGATCCTTGAGAACCAGCAGGTCCTGAAACAGCCCATTGTGCGCAATGGCAAAGAAGCAACGCTCGGCTACCAGCCGGACGTATGGAAGGAGTGGGACTGACATGCAGACCATCTTAGACTATCTCGCATGGCGGGGCGATCTGCCCATCAGCGAAGACGCGCCTCTCAACGAGCTGGACTTTGTCGTCCTGTCCCGTTTCTCCAACCTGCCCTTCTATGACGTCTACCACACGGAAGAGGAGACCATGGGCTCCTTCTGCAGTGTCATGACCCGCTTCCCCCGCGAGCCCTTCCAGATCGCCGGCGATGTACCTTTCGTCAAACTCATTGCGGACAGCAAACGCTTTTCCACGCTCCGGGTCACCGATTATGTCAAAGACAACCGCAAAGAACTGGAAATGCAGTTCGCCGCGGTCACCATCCACCTGCCGGGTGACGTGCTGTTCCTGTCCTTCTGCGGAACGGACTCCACCCTGCTCGGCTGGAAAGAGAACCTCAATATGAGCTTCCAGGACGATGTCCCCGCCCAGTGTGCGGCGCTGTCCTACGCGGCGAACGCCCTCAAGAGCTACCCCGACCTCAAGGGACTCTACATGGGCGGCCACTCCAAGGGCGGCAACCTTGCGGCCTACGCCGCGGTCTGCCTGCCGTCCGAGTACCGGAAGCTGGTCCTCGGCGTTTTCAGCTACGACGGACCCGGGTTTTCGAACAAATTCATTGCCTCACACGCCATCGACGAAATGGCGGACCGCATGTTCACCTTCCTGCCGGAAGGTTCCACGGTCGGCCGCATGCTCGAGCACGCCGAGTCCTTCGAAGTGGTCAAGAGCACGGTGGACAACCTGCTCCAGCACGACCTGTATACGTGGGCCGTGGAACCGCTGAAGCTGGTCCGTGCGGAGAAGTCTTCGGACGGTTCGGAGCTGTTCTACAACGGCGTCCGCCACCTGCTGGAGGAGACCACCCCGAAACAGCGGGAACTGGTCCTGGCCGGTGTCTACAGTATCGTCACCGCCAACGCCGTCAAGCCGAAGGACATCCAGGATGACTTCACCATCCTGCTGCAGCCCCTGTACCGGCAGATGCGCAGCATGAACCGGGAGGACTGGGCCGTTGTCACCAAAGTGTTCCGGGCGTTCCTGGACGCCTACGTCCTGGCCATCCGCGATGTCGGCCAGTCCAAGTACGCAAAAGAGATCAACGAGCTTCGGAACGCGGAAAACTTCCAGGAAGCCGCGTACACGCTCCTCAACCGCGCTCTCGCGCGCTGGAACGGAGGTCGGACCTCATGAAGTATCTCATAAAAGATACGACCCGCGAGGAGCGGGAGAAGATCATCCAGGAGTCGCTCAGCTGCGGCGGCGGGTGCGAGAACTGCACCGCCTGCTGGCTCGGCGGCGGCGACCCGTTCAAGATGTACCAGGACTATATCGACGGCAAGCGCGAGATCCGCGACATCAACATGGAGTACAACGCGCGCTATATCCACTGAACAAAGGAGCACCGACATGCTGTTAGTCTGTTATCCCCGCTGCGGGACCTGCAAGAAAGCCGAAAAGTGGCTGAAAGAGAATGGTGTGGCATACGATTACCGGGACATCTCGGTGGACAACCCCTCTGAGAAAGAGCTGCGGGACTGGGCTGCAAAGAGCGGCCTGCCGCTGAAGAAGTTCTTCAACACCAGCGGCCAGCTCTACCGAGAGCAGCAGCTGAGCCAGAAGCTCCCGAACATGTCTGAGGACGAGATGTTTGCCCTCCTGGCCTCCAACGGCATGCTGATCAAGCGCCCCATCGCCCTCACCGACGACG
>CAJGDU010000285.1 GCA_904502175.1 Clostridiaceae bacterium | reverse complement strand
CGAGATCAGCCGGAACTACGCCTACATCATCGCCTATTTCGCCATTGCCTGTTTCGGCGCGTTCCTGCTCATGCTCTGCGGCTACAGCGTCCAGGACTCCTTCCTGGAGTTCGTGTCCGCCCTCGGCACCGTCGGCCTGTCCGTCGGCGTCACCTCGGCGTCCGCGTCGGCTCCCACGCTCTGGATCCTCATCGTCGGCATGCTCATCGCCCGTCTGGAGATCTTCGTCTTCCTGTTCGGCCTCGCCCGTCTCGTCGGCAACGTGCGCGATCTCAAGAACCACCGGCACATGCGGCGCAAAGAGCATATCCGGGCCGCTCGCCAGAAGAAGGAGGAGCCGGATGGCTGAACTGAACATCGTGCTGGTCGAGCCGGAGATCCCGCAGAACACCGGGAACATCGCCCGCACCTGCGCCTGCACCGGGGCCCGTCTTCACATCATCAAACCCATGGGCTTTACCGTCACGGACCGGAACCTCAAGCGCAGCGGTCTCGACTACTGGCATTTTCTCGACCTCACTTACTATGAGAGCCTCGACGACTTCTTTGAGAAGCACCCGGAGGCCGCCTGTTTCTTCTTTACGACAAAGGCCGTCCGGCGCCACACCGATGTCGCCTACCCGAACGGCGCCTATCTCTTTTTCGGGAAGGAAACAAAAGGTCTTCCGGAGGAACTGCTCCTCGCCCATCCGGACCGCTGTGTCCGCATCCCCATGATGGATGAGTGCCGGAGCCTCAACCTCTCGAACTCGGTCGCCGTCGGGGTCTACGAGGCGCTTCGGCAGTGGGATTATCCGGAGCTTTTGTGCAGAGGAGAACTCCACGAATACCGCTGGACGGACGCGAATGACCGCGCCTGACAGAATTTGAGATTTGATTGAAAAATAATCCTGTTAATCTTTTGACTATCCGACAAAAACCTTTATAATAGAATTGTCCTGATAAACCAACCCATTCTTTGGAACATTTTTGGAAGGAAAACTGTATTATGAAACTCAACAAAAAGACCGTGGACGACATCAACGTCAAAGGCAAAAAGGTCCTCGTACGCTGTGACTTCAACGTCCCGCTCAAAGACGGCAAGATCACCGACGAAAACCGCCTGGTCGCCGCCCTCCCCACCATCCAGAAACTCGTTGCCGACGGCGCGAAGGTCATCCTCTGCTCCCATCTCGGCAAACCGAAAGGCGAGCCTGTTCCGGAGCTCTCTCTGGCGCCCGTCGCCGTCCGCCTCTCCGAGCTGCTCGGTCAGCCCGTCACTTTTGCGGCTGACGACAACGTGGTCGGCGAGAACGCCAAAGCCGCGGTCGCTGCCATGAACGACGGCGACATCGTCCTCCTCGAGAACACCCGCTACAGAAGCGAAGAGACCAACAATGAGCCCGCCTTCTCCGAAGAGCTCGGCTCTCTTGCCGACCTGTTCGTCAACGACGCGTTCGGCACCGCCCACAGAGCCCACTGCTCCACCGTCGGCGTGGTCGACTATGTCGAAGAAGCGGTCTCCGGATACCTCATCGCCAAAGAACTCAAGTACCTCGGCGACGCTGTGGACGACCCGAAACGTCCCTTCGTCTGCATCCTCGGCGGCGCAAAAGTCGCCGACAAGCTGAGCGTCATCGAAAACCTGCTGCAGAAGGCCGACACCCTCATCATCGGCGGCGGCATGGCGTACACCTTCGTCAAGGCCCAGGGCGGCAAGGTCGGCACCTCGCTCGTCGACGACACCAAGATCGACTACTGCCGTGAAATGCTTCTGAAGGCCGCGGAGCACGACGTCAAGATCGTCCTTCCCGCCGACAGCGTTGTCGCGAAAGCGTTCCCGGACCCCATCGATGCCCCCATCGAGACCGAAGTGGTCGACACTGACGCCATCCCCGATGACATGATGGGTCTGGATATCGGTCCGGTGACCGCCGAGACGTTCGCGAAGGAAGTTGCCAGCGCGGCCACAGTCGTCTGGAACGGCCCCATGGGCGTCTTCGAGAACCCCACCACTGCCGCGGGCACGCTGGCAGTTGCCAAGGCGCTGGCCGAGTCT
>CAJGDU010000284.1 GCA_904502175.1 Clostridiaceae bacterium | reverse complement strand
TCACCGGCTCCCGGGAGTTCACCCCGGTGCTGCGGGCGAGCCTCCTGGACCCCTACAAAAAAGAAGCCGAACAGGCGCTGCGGGAGACCGCCGCGGAACTGTCCGGCTGGAACATCCATATCGACGCCGCGGCCACGCCCCGGCCCTTCGGGCTGGCCGCCCTGCTGGAGGCCTACGGTTTTTGCGTGACCACGGTCTACGCGGACGTCTGCGGTCCGCTGGACGAGGACGCGAAGGCCTCCTGGGAGGCCCTGGCCGCGGAACACGGGCACCTCGCCGAAACGCTGCCCATGATCGACTGGAGAATGCGCTCTGCGCCCCGGGAAGCCGCTTCCGGCGGGGACGGCGCCGTGCTCGCCATCGGGCAGAAAGCGGCCTATTACGGCAACACAGCCCATTTTGCAGACCTCATCTTCCAGTCCGGTCTCCTCGGGTTCCGGGGCGTGACCGAGCTGTGCGAACTGCTGCGGGAAGCCGCGGCGGAAGAGAAGGACACGGAGGCCGTTCTGTCCGAGAAGGCAGAGGGCTCCGCGGCCCTCGTGGCCGAAGGGCTGGCCCGCTCCGGCGGGGCCCCGGACAGCGGCTGCGTCTGCGGCGAGACCGCCCAGGCCGCCCTGTCCGCCGTCAACTATTCCTCCGACCTCTCCGGCGTCTGCTCCGCCCTCTACGAACTCGGCGGCCTGCTCGTCATGCACGACGCCTCCGGGTGCAACTCCACCTACGCCACCCATGACGAGCCCCGGTGGTACGGCTCCGACAGCCTCATCTTCATCTCGGGCCTGCGGGAGTACGACGCCATCCTCGGCAACGACGAAAAGCTCATCCGGGACATCTGCGAGGCCGCGGAGGAGACGCATCCGAAGTTCCTTGCCGTCTTCGGCTCCCCCATCGCCGCCATGACCGGCACGGACTTCAAGGGTGTGGCCCGGGTCCTCGAAAAACGGACCGGCCTCCCCGCCCTGCCCTTCGACACCTCCGGCATGCATTCGTACCAGGCCGGCTGCCGTCAGGCCTTCCGCGCGCTGGCGGAGCGGTTCGTGGACGAGCCGGCCGCAAAGAGCGCCGGCAGCGGTCTTCGCGTCAACCTGCTGGGTCTCACGCCTCTGGACTTCTCCGTCGTCGGCAACGCGGAAGCGCTCCGCGACTGGTGTGCCGCCGAAGGCTTCGACGTCGTGTCCTCCTGGGCGATGCACACCACTCTCGACGACATCGCCCGCTCCGCGGAGGCGGACGTGAACCTCGTCCTCTCCTCCACCGCGCTGGACGCCGCGGAGGTGCTCTCCGAACGGTTTGGCATCCCGTATGTCGCCGGTCTCCCTATGGGCGCCGCCGCCTGCGGCAAAGTCGCCGCCCTTCTGAAAGAGGCCGCGCTGACCGGGGAAAACCGGACGCTCTGGGACCCCGACGAACCCCTGCCAGACGCGGAGGGCGCAAAAAAGACCCTCCTCATCGGAGAGCCTGTGTTTGCCGCGAGCCTGCGGTGGTTGCTGGAACAGGAGGAGCCGGACGCGGACGTCCGCATCCTCTGCCCGCTGGAGGACCCGTGCGCGTGCCTGCGCGGGACCGATCTTATCACCACCCATGAGCGGGAGATGAAAGCCGCGCTGGCGGAAGCGGACCGGGTCATCGCGGACCCCCTGTACCGCAACCTGCTTCCCGGAAAGAACGCATCGCCCGCGGAATTCGTGGACTGGCCGTCCGAGAACTACTCCGGCCGCCTGTACCGCGACCGCATCCCGGTGTTCCTCGGGCCGCAGTTTTCCCTGAAATAAAAATAAGTCCCGGACCTCTCACGTGAGAAGTCTGGGGCTTTTTTTGGTTTACAGCAGGTCGTAGTCCAGCGCGATGGTGGAGGAGAAGATGCCTGCTTCCAGGGTGATCTGCCTCAGTTCATCGCTCGCCATCCAGTTTTCGGGCAGTGTGACGGACAGCCAGGTGTCTTCCTGATCTTTCAGGATGAGCGGGTCATTCAGACTGATGTCGGTCGACAGGACTTCTTCTCCCAGAAGGTCTTTGATCTTGAAGCTCGAGTAACCGTTCAGCCG
>CAJGDU010000283.1 GCA_904502175.1 Clostridiaceae bacterium | reverse complement strand
TTCCGATGCAGGCTACTTAAGCAGCCTGAAGTTCGTAATTAGAGTTGTCGTTTATTTTAGACAATTTGAGGCTTTTACGAGATTCCTCAGCTCGGCTCGCTTATCCTGCTTCCAAACCCCCGTCGAAATCCTTTCATCCCCGCGAACGTAATTCTCTTGCGGCTTCCCGCTCCGCGTCCTTGCGGGCAATGCTCTCGCGCTTGTCATAGGTCTTCTTACCTTTGCACAGGCCGACCTGGATCTTCAGGCGGCCCCGGTTGAAGTACGCCGAGAGCGGGATGAGGGTGAGCCCCTGCTGCTTGAGCTGCCCGTACAGGCGGTTGATCTCCCGCTTGTGCATGAGGAGCCGCCGCTTGCGCATGGGGTCTCTGTTGAAGATATTGCCGAATTCATAGGGCGATATGTGCATCCCGTTGACGTATATTTCGCCCTTTTCGATGCTGCACCAGGCGTCTTTCAGGTTGACCTTCCCCTGGCGCACCGACTTCACTTCGGTGCCGAAGAGTTCGATGCCGGCCTCAAAACTCTCGAGAACAAAGTAGTCGTGATATGCTTTTTTGTTCCGGGCAACGGTCTGCAGACCGTTGTCTTTTTTCTCGGCCATGAACGCTTCTCACCTCGTGTCGTCAGATTTCTCTGCGGCCCTCCATGGCGCGGGACAGAGTGACCTCGTCCGCGTATTCGAGGTCCGCGCCCACCGGCACGCCGTAGGCGAGGCGGGTGGTACGGATGCCCATCGGCTTGAGCAGCCGGGAGAGGTACATCGCCGTCGCTTCCCCTTCCACAGTGGGGTTCGTGGCCATGATGACCTCCTGCACGCCGTCGAGCCGGTTCAAAAGCTCCTTGACGGTCAGCTGGTCCGGCCCGATGCCGCTCATGGGCGAAATGGCACCGTGGAGCACATGGTACGTGCCCTTGTACTCGTGGGTGCGCTCAAAGGCCATGACGTCCCGCGGGTCCTCGACCACGCAGACGACCGTCTGGTCTCTGGCTTCGTTGCTGCAGATGGTGCAGAGGTCGCCCTCTGTCAGGTTGCAGCATTTTTTGCAGTAGTGGATCTTTTTCCGGGCGCTCAGAATGGAGTCCGCAAACTTCTGCGCCTCCTCTTCCGGCATGTTCAGGACGTAAAACGCCATGCGCTGGGCCCCTTTGTGCCCAATGCCGGGGATGCGCTCGAACTGCTCCACCAGGGTGGAGAGCGCCGCTACTTCATAACTCATGGGAGCTCCTTACAGAAGACCGTTCAGGCCGGGGATGTTCATGCCGCCCGTGGCGCCGTCCATGGCTTTCTCCATGGCTTCAGCCGCCTTGCGGTTGGCCTCGTTCAGGGCCGCCAGCAGCAGGTCTTCCAGCATTTCGACTTCCTCGGGGTCCATGACCTCGGGGTCTATCTTTACGCTTTTCACCTCATGGGCGCCGTTGACCGCGACTTCCACGACTCCGCCGCCTGCGGAAGCGGTGAACTCAGTGGCCTGCACTTCGGCCTGCTTCTGTTCCATCTCTTCCTGCATCTTCTGGATCTGCTTCATCATGTTGGCCTGGTTGCCGCCCATGCCGGTTCTCGGTACGTTTGCTTTCATGGTCTTACTCCTCTATTTCGTAATTGACCCCGAGTTTGTCGAGGTTTCCTAAAAAGTCGTCCAGCGGGTCTTCCTCCCGGGTCTCATCGGCGGGGTCGAGCGTGGGCGATTCACTTTCCGGAGAAAGTTCCTCGTCCGCCGGCTCCTGCGCCGGGACCTCCGGCTCCCCGATGCCGCCCAAAAGCTCCTGGTCGGCGAACCGGAACCCGACGGACTCGTTCAGTTCGGGGTACAGGTCCGCGCCGTTCGGAGCGGGCACGTCCGCGTCGTCCGGGAGCGGGGCGAGGTCTTCTTCGTACTCCTCGTCCTCATCCTCCTGCAGGGTGCGGACCGTGTCGATGTCCGGCAGGGTGAAGGTGGTGGTGTGGGGTTTGTCCTCTTCCGCGTCCTCTTCCGGCAGTTCCAGCGCCTTGCCCAGCGTGTTGAACGTGGGGGCGTCCGCGTTGAAGCCGGTCTCGGCCGTGGTG
>CAJGDU010000282.1 GCA_904502175.1 Clostridiaceae bacterium | reverse complement strand
GCCTTCTGTCGACCTGAAGAAGGCGACCGACGACGGAGTGGCCGTTGTCGCGAACATTGTTGAGACCGTTGGTCCCCGGCCCTCCGGCTCGGACCAGGAGCTGAAAGCGCAGCACATGCTGGGTGACAGCATCCGCCCCTATGCGGCGCGTGTGGAAACGGAGTCCTTCTCAGTACATCGCCAGGCGTTCATGGGCTTCATCCCCTTCACCGTCCTCTGCGGTGTGGCCTCGGTCTTCGTCAACTGGTTCTGGAGCCCGCTCGCGGCTTTTATCCTCTGCGTGCTCGCCTTCGTGCCGCTGTTCTTTGAATTCCTGCGCTACGACGAGTTCAACGACTTCCTTTTCCCGAAACAGACTTCCCACAACACTTACGCGGTCATCCCGCCCAAAGGCGAGACGAAACAGCGCGTCGTGGTGGTCTCCCACTCCGACTCCCAGTATGAGTGGACCCTCAACTGGATGTTCGGGCAGATCCCGGCCATCGGCGACAAGGGCGGCCTCTTCGCGAAACTCGCGGTCGAAGTCCCCGCGGTGGTCGGTCTGGTCATTCAGACCATCTATGCGCTGGTCTGCCTCATTGTCGGCAAAGGCCTGGCGGCCAGTGTCATCCCCAATGCCCGCTGGTTCTTCACGCTGTTCTTTGTCGTCAGCATCATCTTCATTCCGCTGGAGCTCTCGTTCATCTTCTTCCAGAGCCATACCAAGAGCGTTCCCGGCGCCTCGGACAACCTCTCCGGCTGCGCGGTGAACCTGGAAACGGTCAAGGCGCTCAAAGACGCGGGCGCAGAACTCTCTCAGACCGAGATCGTCGCTGTTTTCTCCGGTTCCGAGGAAGTTGGCCTGCGGGGCGCGAAAGCCTTCGCAAAGGCCCACAAGGACGAATATGAGGACGTTCCCACCATTGTCATCGCCCTCGACACGTTCCGCGACCTGGAAGATATGGCGATCTACGACAGAGACCTCTCCGGAACGCTGCAGCATGACTGGCAGGTCAAGCATCTTCTGAAGGAAGCCGCCCTCAACTGCGGCAGAGACCTGAAGTTCGAGTCCGTCTATGTCGGTGGCTCCGACGCCGCCGCCTTTACCCGCGAGGGTTACAAGGCCAGCACGCTGGCCGCCATGAACCCCGACCCGCCTGTCTATTACCACACCCGTGGAGACACCGTCGAAAATATGCGGCCGGAATGCATTACCGTTGGCATTGATATCATGGTCGAAGCCATCTGCATGTATGACGCTGCCGGCCTTCCGGAACAACCGGAGAAATAAACGTCAGGAGTTTTGATCATGAGACCGAAAATGGAAAACGAACGCATCTATCAGGCGGCTCTGCCCTATTTCGCGCGGTACGGCTATAAAAAGACGACCCTGGAAGACATTGCGGGCGCGCTCGATATGAGCAATACGAACATCTACTCTTACGCGAAGAGCAAGAAGGACCTGTACGAAGGCGTCATCAATTATGCCATCGGCCAGTGGGAGCGCTATGTCAAAGACAACACCGCTTCCGTTGACGACCCGACCGCGAAGCTGCTGCTCACCTTCCGGTTTGCGGTGGGCTACATCATCGGCAACGACGACATGATGGCACTCCTGAAAAACGACCCGTCCATCTTCCCCATGGCGCCCACCATCGACCCGGTCGTCGAGTACAACAGCTGGGCTGTCCAGTATGTCAAATCCATCCTGGAGGAAGGCATCGAAAAGGGCGTGTTCCGGGAGCTCAACGTCGATGTCGCCTCTACCCTCCTGTTCGGATGGTACAAGTACATCATCATCAACTCCCTGGGCATGGAGTCTTTGGACCAGAATCTTCTGGACCAGACGCTCCATACGATGAGCGCGCTGCTCCTCAACGGCCTTCTGGTCGACGCGCAGGACTGAAACAAAAAGAAAGACCGCTTCCAGCGAAGCGGTCTTATTTTTTATCTCATATAGAGCAGATAGCGTCCGACCTTTGGGATGCGGTCCAGCAGCCAGCAGAGCGAAAGGCTTGCGAAGAACGGCACGATGGCGGCAACGACAAAGGTCAGGAATGCGGACTCGG
>CAJGDU010000281.1 GCA_904502175.1 Clostridiaceae bacterium | reverse complement strand
TGTGCCTTCGTCGATGAGTTTCGCGAAGGTCTCTCCGTCGGACGCGTTGCCGACGACCGACCCGTAATGGGTGGGGATGACGACTTCGGGCGCCATCTCGTTGATGAGGTCTGCCGCCTCTTCCGGCGTCATCGTATAGGTTCCGCCGATGGGGATCATGGCAATGTCCGCGGACACGTCGCGCGCCTCTTCGGTCGCGTCCGTGTCGCCGGCGATGTACAGGCGCAGATCGCCCAGGTGGAAGACGTAGCCGACCCAGCCCGCGGCTTCCGGATGGAAGTCCTTGTCGAGGTTGTAGGCAGGGATGGTGTCCACTTCCATGGGACCGTCCTCATAGAACTGCTCCGGGACGACACTGAGCACGTCGACGTCCGGGAATGCCGCTTTTACCTGGCCTTCCATGGCGGCCGGACACACAATGAGGGTGTACTCCCCAAGTACTTTCGCAATGGAGTCCGGATCGAAATGGTCGAAGTGGTCGTGGGTGACCAGCACGAAGCTCGCGTCATGGGGCTCGTCCGGGTACTGGAAGGGGTCTACGTAGTACACTTCCCCGTCCCATTCGAACCGCACACTGCTCTGCGTGTTGACGGAAATGCTGTCCAACAGCTGCCGGATGTCGGTCATGTCGGCGCCTCCTTTAGCATAATATCACTTTATTATAGCATTTTGAAACGGTTTGTGATACTATAATAAACCAAACCAATTGGAAGGAACTGTGGAACATGTATGAGATCATGAGCGCAGACGAAGCCATCCGCCTCATCCGGGATGGCGACTGCATCTGTGTGAACTCGTTTGTCGGCATCGAAAGCCCCGTGGAACTGCACGAGGCCATCTACCGCCGCTATGAAAAAATGCAGTCCCCCACGCACCTCACCATCGTGTCCAGTGCCGGCTTCGGCGTCTGGAGCGAGGAGCGCAATGCGGAAAGCTACATCAAGGCCGGCGCGGTCGACCGCATCATCTGCGGACACTTCGGCGCCATGCTGAGCACCAAGAAGCTCGTGCTGCAGGACCGGTTCGAAGCCTACAACCTGCCGCTCGGGTGCATTTCCCATGCCATCCGCGCCCAGGCGAGCGGCCTTCCCGGCGCGCTGTCCAAGGTGGGCCTCGACATTTTCGTCGACCCCCGCAACGAGGGCCCCGGCATCAACCAGATCTCCATCGACGACTCCTTCGTCTCGGTCGTTGAGGTCGAGGGCGAAGAGTACCTCTACTACAAACTCCCGAAGCTGACCGTCGCCCTCATCAAGGGCACCGCGGCAGACCGGAAGGGCAACATCACCTTCGACGACCAGTACATGTCGGGCGATGCGCTCTCCATCTGCCAGGCCGTCAAGGCCAACCACGGCAAGGTCATCGTGCAGGTCGACCGGCTCGTGGACACCCCGTCCCGTCCCCGAAACGCCATCATCCCGGGCTGTCTCGTCGACGCCCTCGTCGTGGTGGAACCGGAAGCGCGGCCGGAGTCCTACGTCGCCCTGACCGGCAGCTTTGAGATCCCGTATAAAGACTGGAACGACTGGAACGACAAGATAGACGCGTCCTCCGCGAAGACCAAGACGGACAACAACGCGGCCAAGATCATCGGCCGGCGCGCCGTCAAGGAACTGCGGGTCGACGATATCGTCAACATCGGCATCGGCATGCCGGAAGCCGTCTCCCGCTACGCCCGGAAGACCGGCATCCTCGACAAGATCACTCTGACCGTCGAGTCCGGCGGCATCGGCGGGTTCCCCGTCTCCGGCGAGGCCTTCGGCGCCATGATCGGCGCGGCCTCCGTCTACGACATGGCCAACCAGTTCGACCTCTACGACAACGGCGGCCTGGACATCTGCTTCATGGGCGCGTACGAAGTCGACAAGGAGGGCAACGTCAACGCGCATCGCGGCCCCGGCGCCTATGCAGGCATCGGCGGGTTCTGCAATATCACCGCCAAGACGCCCACGGTCGTCTTCTGCATGACCTTCAACACGAAGGGCCTCAAGGTCAACTACAACAAGGGCGAGGTCTCCATCGAGAAAGAGGGCTCCATCCCGAAGTTCGTCGACA
>CAJGDU010000280.1 GCA_904502175.1 Clostridiaceae bacterium | reverse complement strand
TTCCATAAAACAGACCTCCTGAAGTCTGAAAACGCGTTTGCGTACAAATGTTCGTAATTATGATAGCACACGTCAAGCAAAAATGCAAACATTTGTTTGTAAAAGGGCGATCCGCCCCTCCTTTTCTTCTTTAAAAACCATTATATACATGATAAAATGCATGGTAGAAAAAGTGACGGCCCCGAAAACGGGGCCCTCTGGAGGAATGAAACCCATGGCATATGTGAAGACCGGCAGGGTGCGGGAGGTCCGCACCCGGACGAAGGTCGTCCTCGCGGTCATCCTGGCCGTCGTCCTGCTGGCGCTGGCGGCCGCGCTGTTCGCGGCGAAGGACCCGCGCGCGGCGGCAAAGCTCGTTATGTCCGACCGGGACTACGCGAGCTACGTCATCCTGAAGAACGTGCGGGACAAGACGGAGGCGTATCGCCCCTTTATAGACCGCCTGACGGAGAACACCGCCTATGAGAGCACCGGGCAGGGCATGGTGGAGCTGTCGAAAGACATGCAGGACCTCATCGGCTCCGAAGAGGTGCTCGAGACCGCGCAGAAGTACACCGGCAACCTCGTCTTCACCGGTACCACCCAGAAGCGGGGGCTGCACTTCTCCAATGAGCTGAAGCTGAACGACCGCCGGCAGACCATTTTCACGCACGACCTTGCGTACCTGCCGAGCGGCCTCTACTCCAGCGTGCCGGAATACGGCTACGGCTGGACCCGCATCCTCGGGACCGACAAGAACAAAAACGCCGAAGAACTCCGGCGGGAGCGCGTGCTCTACGCCGTCCTGACCTCGGACAACGCGACCGTCCGGGAGGCCCTGACGAAGTCCGCGAAGGCCGGCTACAAGGCGGTCAAAAAGGACCTGCAGGTGACCATCGACAAGAACGAACCCGTCGACTTCCAGGACAAGCGCGCCAGCGGCGACCGGGTGAACATCCTCGTCTCCCGCGAGAACGCCGAGACCTTCCTGAACGCCTTCTTTGAGAAGTTCGAGAAGAAGAGCGGCCTGCGGGACGCCATCAACGAGAGCCTCGACACGGACGACGCGTTCGGGAGCGATGAATCGCTCCACACCTTCCTCGACCGGCTCCACCAGAGCCTGGAAGCCGACCTGACAAACGCCGGCGTATCGAACCTCAGCGTGGACCTGAGTGTCGACAAAAAGAACCGCGTCAACGCGTTCGACGCCCTGGTGAAACGGGCGAAGGGCGACGTCATCGTCAACGCCATGCTGAAGGACGACAAGGGCCGCGGCCCGGCCTTCCACCTGCGCGCCGGCGGCGAGACCATCGCAAAGTTCAACGTCGAGAAAGCGTCGCAGACCACCGGCACCGTGGACTTCACGCTCCGCAGTTTTGAAAACACGCTGACCTATTCCGGCCTGGAACTCGGGAACGGCCTGGTCTACGGCATCTTCGAGTTCGAGCCCGTGAAGCTCGCGTCCGCCAAGGACTTCGGGCTGTTCGGCCTGCACCTGACGGTCACGCCCTCGGAGACGGCCGGCGCGTCCGGCTTCCACGTCCTCGCCCAGACCGGCTTCTCCACCCTCGGTACCGCCACGATCGACGCGGAGGTGAAGGACGCGGAGTACACCGGCATGCTGACCGAAGAGGACATCGTCCTCCACCCGGAATACAAGAAGAAAGAAAAACAGGCCCGGCGGCTGCAGTACTGGCTCGCCGACCTGCCGGAACAGGACGCGCAGTATAAAAACGCCCTGCGGCATATTGTCGAGACCATCCTGAACGAGACCCTCGAAGCCGCGAAGGCCGCGGCCGCCACGGAGGACAGCACCCTGTCTGAAGGCGCCACGAAACCCGTCAGCTGACCACAAGAAGGAGGAGCCCATGAACATCATCGACATCTCGTCCGACCTGCTCACGGCGGAAGTGTACCCCGGCGACCCGGAGCCCCGGGTCCACGCCATCAGCCGTATTGAAAACGACGACGTGTTCAATACGACGGCGCTGTACGCCTGCCTGCACGCGGGCACCCATGTGGACGCGCCGTCCCACATCTTCGACGCTTCCGAGGACCCCGACTTCGCGCAGACCATCAC
>CAJGDU010000279.1 GCA_904502175.1 Clostridiaceae bacterium | reverse complement strand
CCTTGAGGTCGAGACCGATGGTGCCGCCGGGGTTCATGGTGTAGTCGGGGTCGAAGAACTCCTTGAGCAGGCGGATGATGCTGTACTCCGTCTCGCCGAGGTTGTTCTCGAGCCACGGGGCAAACATCTTGCCGATGCCGTGGTGGTGCGAGATGGCCGCGCCCGAGCGGAGGATGGCGTCCAGGATGCGCTCGAGGTAGGCCTTGAACTTCTCCGACTGGTTGATGGGCGTGAGGAAGATGAAGTACAGGTTCGCGCCCTGCGGGTAGCAGTGGGACATGTGGGTCGTGATGACCGTGCCTTCTATTTCGTGGCACACTTTCCGCACCTCGCGATGCACCTTCTCCATGTTGGACCAGTTCACGCAGCACTCGAGGGTGTCGACGCAGATGCCGAAGTCCATGATGGTGTCGCGCAGGTACGGGTCGTTGAAACGGCCCTTCTCCCAGCTCTTGCAGACGTAGCCGGTCAGCGGGATGGCGCCGTGCTTAAGGGCGATTTTCATAATGTTGTAGTAGACGTTCCAGGAGTACCCCTTCTCGCCCTCGGTGAAGCCGAGGAACAGGCAGCGCTCCATGTCCCGGTAGCCCAGTTTTTCCATCATGGGCTGCAGGGGCGTGTCGTCCACGTTGTAGAGGCGGAGCATCATGTTGGTCTCCTCCTCGTCGGAGAGACGGAAGACGGAGGAGAAGCCGCACTCGCGCTGCATCATTTCGCGGGCCGCCTCCATGGCGTCGTTCCAGTTCTTGAACATGTAGGAGAAGCGGTGGCGGTTCTCCGGCATGTACCGGTAGAAGCGCATGGTGACCTCGGTCAGGACGCCGAAGGTGCCCTCCCCGCCCATCATGATCTCAATGAGGTTCGGGCCGGTGGCCTCGCGCGGGTAGTGGGAGGTGACGATCTCGCCCCGGGGCGTCGCGTACTTCTGGGACACGACGAGGTCCTTGGCGCAGCCGTAGTAGGTGGAGTTCTGGCCGGAGCCTCTGGTGACGACCCAGCCGCCCACCGAGGAGTACTCGAAGGACTGCGGGAAGTGTCCGCAGGTGTAGGCTCTCTTCGCGCCGAACTCTTCGACGGCGTTGTTCAGGTGCTTCTCGTAGTCCGGGCCGGAGAGGCCGGTCTGGACCGTAATGGTCTGGTCCACTTCGTTGAAGTAGAGGACCTTGTTGTATTTGCGGCGCATGTCGAGGGACACGCCGCCCTTGACGGGCTCCACGCCCCGGGTGACGGAGGAGCCGCCGCCGTAGACGTACAGCGGGATCTTGTGCTCCGCGCAGTACGCGACGGTCTTGACGATCTGCTCCGACTCGCTTGGGTACAGGACGATGTCCGGCAGCGAGTCGTACCGGCCCTCTCTCATGCGGAGCAGGTCGTAGCAGGTCTGACCGTACATGACGGACATGCGGTCGTAGTCGCCCTGGGACCAGTCGTCCCCGTAGACGCTCTTGAAGAAGTCGACATGCTTTTTCGCCATCTTCGGCGCGTGCTCCGGACCGAGCTCGACTTTGTCGAAGCCGAGGTCCATGGCGTAGTCTTTGAAGTCGTCATCGGTGACGCCGAGACGGTCTTTCATCATGTTGTAGAGGGACTCTTTCGGGAGTTTGAAGAAGTCCGGGTCGCCCCAGCGGAAGATGGACCGGTAGGAGTCCGGCGCCGCGGCTTTGGTGATCCATTTGGGCTCGAAGCCTTCATACGGTTTATACGGCATGGGTTTGCTCCTTTCTTATAGACAGCTTAGCAGGTCGGACGTGCAGAGGACGTCCGCGCCGGTGCCGAGCACGTTTTCGATGATGATGTCGCCCCGCTTCAAGGGCTTCGTGACCGTGACCTTGTCGATCTCCCGCATGACGTCGAAGATTCTGTCCTTCGGGATGTCGGTGGACACCCGGACCGGCAGGACCGGGACTTCCGGGAAGGCCGTGGCCACTGTTGAACAGATGGTCCGCTTCGGGGCCGTCAGCTCGTTGATGGCGAACTGCTCGCCGCGGGGGCACTTGTTCCCGGTGACGGTGACGGTGCCGTCCTCGTTTTTGTCGACGGTGAGGACGCAGCCCTGCGG
>CAJGDU010000278.1 GCA_904502175.1 Clostridiaceae bacterium | reverse complement strand
CCCTTTTCCTCGGACCAGTTGATGCCGACGTCCAGGACGACCTGGCCGGGGACGAAGTAGTCCGCGGTGATCATTTCGGCGCGGCCGAGGGCGGCGATGACGATGTCCGCCTCTTTGACCACGGAGGGCATGTCCTTCGTACGGCTGTGGCATACTGTGACCGTGGCGTTGTTCTGCATGAGCAGCATGGCAACGGGTTTGCCGATGACCAGGCTGCGGCCGATGACGACGGCGCGTTTGCCGGACAGCTCGATGTTGTTGTACTTCAGGATCTCGATGCAGCTCTCGGCGGTGCAGGGCGCAAAGCCCGCGCCTTTGCCGGCGTAGATGCTGGCCATGGAGCCGCGGGTAATGCCGTCCACGTCCTTTTCCGGCGCCAGCGCCTCGCAGGCCTCGTTCTCGTCGAGGTGCTTCGGCAGCGGGCGGAACATGAGGACACCGTGGACCGCGTCGTCGGCATTGAGGTCTTCGATGGCGGCCAGCAGCGCGTCCTGCGTGACGTCCTCCGGCAGCAGGACCTGCCTGACGGCGACCCCGTTCTTTTCCGCTCTCTTGAGCGCGCCGCGCTCATAGGCGAGGTCGTCTTCCCGCTCCCCCACGCGGAGGATGGCAAGACAGGGCGATATGCCCTTTGCCTTGAGGGCTTCGACCCGGGCGGAGGTGTCCAGGTCCAATGCGTCCGCGGTGGCTTTTCCGCGCAGTACTGTGCTCATTTCAAACCTCCGTAAACGGTCTCATAAGTTTCTTCCGCCAGCGGAACGTACTTCGCCATAAGGGCGTTCAGTTCCTCATTCATCTTCTCCGCGTAGTCCCGGTCCTTCATGAGGCGGGTGTTGATGGCCACGTTGAGGGCGGCAGAGCGGATGGCGGCCTCTGCCATGGCGGCGGCGCAGCCCGCGTCGGAGATGACGAGGCGGCTGCCCTTTTCGGCGTACTCCGCAATGAGGTCCATGGCCTCACAGGAGAGGCGCAGGATGTTCATGGGCGGCTCCGCGGCGGCGTGGAGACACTTCTCGAGCGTCTCGTCCCGGGCGGGGTCGTCCTTCGGGATGCCGTAGGCTCTGCTGAGGGGCTCGAAGGCTTTGGCGTCTTCGTCCATCTGCGCGAGCAGTTTGCGGCGCAGTTCTTCTGCCATGCCGTTCAGTTCGATGATGCGGTCTTCCACGTCGGCATACTTTTTCTTGCCGACGGTGAGGCTGCCCACCATGTTGCCGAGGGCAACGGCAAGGGCGCCTGCCAGCGCGGCGGCACCGCCGCCTCCGGGGGTGGGGGCAGCGGACGCCAGTTTGGCAGAAAAGCTGTCTAAGGAGTTGTTCAGCATTCTGATAATGGTCCTTTCTTAGAACAGGCCGGTGATGACGCCGTTTTCGTCCACGTCGATGCGTTCCGCGGCGGGGACCTTCGGCAGGCCGGGCATGGTCATGATGTCGCCGGTGAGCGCGACGACGAAGCCGGCGCCGGCGGAGACCTTCAGGTTGCGGACCGAAATACGGAAGTCTTTCGGGGCGCCCTTCTTGGTCTGGTCATCGGTGAAGGAGTACTGGGTCTTGGCCATGCAGATGGGCATTTTGTCGAAGCCGAGTTCCTCGAGCTGCTGGAGCTGCTTCGGGGCTTTGTCGACCAGGTCGACGCCGTCTGCGTGGTAGATCTTCGTGGCAATGGCGTTCAGCTTGTCCATGATGGAGTCGTTCTCATCGTAGCAGAAGGTGAAGTTGGAGGGCTCTTCACAGAGACGGACGACTTCTTCGGCCAGGGCGATGCCGCCTTCGCCGCCTTTTGCCCAGACTTCGGACAGGGCGACGTTGACGCCGAGTTCATTGCACTTCTTCTCGACGAGGTCGAGTTCGGCCTTGGTGTCGGTCGGGAACGCGTTGATGGCGACGACGACCGGCAGACCGTAGACGTTCTTGATGTTGTCGACGTGCTGCAGCAGGTTCGGGAGACCGGCTTCCAGCGCCTCGAGGTTTTCGTTGTTCAGGTCTTCTTTCGCGACGCCGCCGTGGTTCTTGAGGGCACGGACGGTGGCGACGATGACGACCGCGGACGGGGTGAGGCCCGCCAT
>CAJGDU010000277.1 GCA_904502175.1 Clostridiaceae bacterium | reverse complement strand
TTCGCGTGGTCCGAGACGAGTTTCACGACCACGAACAGGCCCAGCGTGATGGCGACGACCACGACCATTTCCCAGAACCGGACTTCTCCGGTAGTGGCGATGCGCGTGGCGGCGTTCAACAGGATCCACAGAAGCAAGTCCTGCAGGGTGGAGGCCGTCAGCACCGTGTTCGAGAAACGGGTGTTCATGATGCCCATGTCGAAGAAGATCTTCGAGATGACCGGGATGGAGGTGATGGCGACGCCGATGGTGAAGACCAGGGCGAAGGAGACCTCGTTGCCGATGGTCCCGATGTACGCGTCCCGGAAGACGCGGATGAACGGGTACGCGCCCGCCATGGGCAGGATGGTGGCGCCGAGGAACAGGAACGTGATGAGCCGGCTGTTCTCCCGGTCCACCGCGATTTTCGTGTTATAGCCCGAGAGGAACATGAGGAAGATGAGGCCCAGCTGGTAGAAGATGTTGAGCACCTTCCCCTCCTCCGGGTAGGCGGCGAACACCGCGCTCATGGCGCCCGGGAAGAAATGCGCCAGGAAGGTCCCGCCGAAGAGGAGACCGCCGAGGATCTCGCCCACGACGCGGGGCGCTTTCAGCCGCTCGAACAGGGTGCCCAGAAGGTAGGCTCCCGCCAGCAGCAGCGCCAGGGCCACCAGCGTCATGATGATTTCGTTTTCCGCCAAAGTCGGTAAATGCATGATTCTCTCCTCAAAGCTGTTTTTCCAGCAGGACATAGCGGGCCGTGTGGGTGGTGAGCTCGCGGAAAAAGACGCCGGAGCTGTTCCCCTCGTGGATGAGGGCGGCGATGGACCCCGCTCCCTTTTTCTGGCCGATGTCCCGGATGGTCTGCGCGAAGGCGCCGCCGAGACCGAGATGCTTCCGGTCGACGCCGATATAAAGGATGACGTACTCTTTGCAATCCCGCCGGATCTTCAGGATGGCGGGCAGGTCCCGCAGCGACAGGTCGCCGTCCACCAGGGTGCCGTAGTTCGGTACGCAGACGAAGAAGCCGGCGAGTTCGCCGTCTTTGTACCCCAAAAGGACGCAGTCGTAGTCGATCACATACTTGAGGGAGCCGAACAGGGCAATGAACTGCTCTTCCGAAATGAGTTTGAAGGCCGGGAACTTCGCGTAGAGCCGGACGATCATCCGGTAGATGTCCCGCAGGGCAGCGTCAAACTGCCCCCGCTCCAGGCTTTTGATGACATACCCTTTGTCCAGGGCCCGCTGCAGACGCTTCTCCCATTTCTCCGAAGGGTCGTCGGCCGTCGGGCTGCGCAGGTAGTTCGAATAGTACTGCTCCGCGACCGAAAAGCCGCAGGCTTCCCAGAACGCCGGATAGTACGGCAGGTTGTCCGGCTCCCCGGTGAAGTGTTCGTCGAAGTTTTCGACCTTGAACCGGTAGCCGATCCAGAAGGACCCGTTGAGGGGTCCGACGAGTTTCTCTTTGCCGTCGGCCCGGGCCTGCGCCTCCGCCGCCTCCAGCAGCGCGCGGCACACGGCGAGGTCCTCGATACACTCGAAGAACCCCACATAGGCGGCCGGGTCGTCGTCATAGTAGGTCAGGGCACATCGCCCGAGCGGCGAGGCGCTTTCGTCCACCGCGAGATAGAACTGCATGGTGAACTCTCCGGACAGGGCATGGGTCCCGTCCAGGAGGGCCCGCTCCGCCTTCGTGTCCTGGGTGCGGTGCGCCCGGTCGTACAGGCGTTTGGGGAGCGCGAGGAACTGTCGGTCGAAGGCCGCCCGGTCCGGGGCGTTCCCGCGTGCGAGGATAGTCAGACTCATGTCGCTTCCCCTCCCTCTTTTTCGGCGTCGGGCAGGCGGACCGTGCCGCTGTCCGCGTCGATGACGATGCGGTCGCCGGTGCGGATGACGCGGGTGGCGTCCTTGACCCCGACCACCGCCGGTTTGCCGAGTTCACGTGTGATGATGGCGGTGTGGCTCAGAAGCGAGCCCTTCTCCGCCACGATGCCCGCGGCGTTCTGGATGAGGAACACCCAGCCCGGGTCGGTGCTGTGGGTGACGAGGATCTTCCCCGTCGTGTCCATGGACAGCTCGGGCTG
>CAJGDU010000276.1 GCA_904502175.1 Clostridiaceae bacterium | reverse complement strand
TCAATGATGTAGCCGTTGTCCGGGCAGCCGGAATCCTTTTTCGGAGTAATGGTGTAGTTCCCGTAGAACTCCCCGTTGACCCAGAGGTCGGCATAGGCGGCGTCGAGACCGATGCCCAGGTTCCGGGCAAGGTCCATGGCGATCTTGTTCCGCATGAGGGTGTTGTCGAAGTAGTTGGCCTGCAGAGACCATTTCTTCGCTTTGACCCCGTCGATGAGCTCGACCTTTTTCTTGTCGTCGTACTTCGCGTCCTTGTAGAACGTGACATTGTATGACTTTTTGGGGGCGACCCAGGTGGAGTTCCCCCGGCCCTTCACGCTCATGTCCTTCTCGACGTCTTCGGAGATGACCTTGCCGTAACAGGAGGTGAGGTGATCCGAGTCGAGATTCATGGCGAGCACTGTGCCGAGCGACTCATCGATATCCAGGAAGATGGACCGGATGCCTTTGGAGCCAAGATAGGTCTTGATGGTCAGGGGCGCAGACAGCAGACCTTTCTTGAGGGTATAGGTCACGGTCTCCCCTTCCGGTGCGACCGGCGCTTTTCCGCTCTTATAATCCTTGCCGTCTTTGGAAAGCACCAGCTCTTTGTCTTTCCAGCTGAAACAGAGGTTTTCTGTTTTCGCTTTTCCGGGCAGATACAGGACCGCGGAGGCGTCTGTCAGGCTGATGGACAAATTGATCTGTCCGTCGACGCCCGCCTTTTCATTTGCTTTGACATAGACCGGTTGCCGGAGCAGACGGCTCAATGTCGATTCGGTCGAATTCTCTTCCGCCGCAAATGCGGACACAGCCAGTGTGCTGAGGATGATTGCGATGCACACGACGGCGGAAAAGAGGCTTTTCCACACGCGTTTCATCTTTGAATGTCCTCCAATACAATTTTGACAATCAATCAGTGATGCCGTTTTACAATCATGTATGGTCTGAGAGCCAGAGGACTCTCTTGTTGCAGAATTCTTTCAGGTTGTAGCAATAATCGCTCCAGGTGGTGGTGATGTGATAATTCAGTTTGTATTTCCCGGTGCCGATGGATGACATGGTGTTGGGAGCCACCAGATAATCGGCACAGAGGTTGTTCGTCAGCCAGCGCTCGTTGTTCATGACCACGGAGTCGCGGATGACCTTCATCTGACGGTCGACGTTAGCCGTCATGTCGTTGAACGCCCATTCGTACTTGTTGAACGTCTTTGCCACCTGATCGCGGAAACTCTTGTGCTTTCCGAGTTCCTGCAGCAGGCTGATGGGCTGGTCGGAGAGGTCGACGCCGATGTGATCGTTGTACCAGCCTTCCGCGTTCATCTGCATGGGAATGGAGACACCGACAAAGAACTTGTGAAGGGTGCGTCCGAGGGAGATGTCGTAGTCCCACGCAGGGCCGGCGATGAGTTTGTCGTTTTTCGAGAGACCGTCCCGGTGCATGAGCAGGCTTCCGGCGTAGCAGTCATAGGTCTTGGTGACCTCATACATGAGGTACATCTTGGACCAGGAGTCGATGTCGAAGTAGTTCTGATACTCTTCGGAGTCGTAGTCCAGAAGCGCGGTCCATGCCTTGTTGAAATACTTCTCGATGGTCTTGAGGTTTTCCCCGTTCGCCTTGGCGGTGTCGCCCATGTCCTTCAGACAGATACGGTTGTTGTAACCGCTGCCGAGGATGGTGACGCCGGGGATGGTCCCGATCTCGAACATGCCGGGAAGCTGGAAGGAGTTGCCGGGATCGATGTAGTTGTCGTTCTCCAGCTGATAGCCGTTGTCCGGCGTATCGAAATCGTTCTTCGGTGTCAGCAGGTAGTTGCCGTAGTACTGGCCGTTGACCCAGACATCGACGAACTTCGATTGAAGGCCGATGCCCATGTTGACCGCAAGATCGAAGGCGATCTTGTTGCGCAGCAGAGAGTTGTCCAGGTGGTTTGCCACCAGAGACCAGTTCTTCGCCTTGACGCCTTTAATGAGCTTGACGCTGTCCTTGTCGCTGAACTCCGGGTCATGGTAGAACGTCAGATTATAGGGCTTTTTCGGGAAGACCCAGGTCGAGTTGCCCCGTCCCTTCATGCTGACATATTTGTTTTTGCC
>CAJGDU010000275.1 GCA_904502175.1 Clostridiaceae bacterium | reverse complement strand
GACCACGACACCGGAGGCGCCGGTGGACTTGAGCATGTCCTCATTCACAAGGTTGCCGTCTTTCAGGGTCAGACGGAGACGGGTGGCGCAGCAGTCGATGTCCACGATGTTGTCGACACCGCCGAGGCCCTTCGCGATGGCAGCGGAACGGGCGTCGAAGTCGGCGGGCATGTCCGCGGCTTTTCCGCCGGCAACACCGACACCGGTGGCGGCGCGGTACTCTTCCTTGGAGATCATTTTGGTCTCTTCGCCTTCGGCTTCACGGCCGGGGGTCTTGAGGTTCCACTTGGTGATGAAGAACTTGAAGACAACGAAGTACAGGAAGAAGTAGGCGACGAAGACGGGCAGGAGCATCATCCAGTTGGTCTTGCCGTTTCCGGGCAGGACGCCGTAGAGGACGAGGTCGATGAGTCCGTCGGAGAAGGTGGTACCGACGCAGACCTGCAGCATGTGGCAGATCATGAAGGACAGGCCGGCGAACACGACATGGATGCCGAACAGGGCCGGGGCCAGGAAGAGGAAAGTGAACTCGATGGGCTCGGTGATACCGGTGAGGAACGAGGTGAGGGCGACGGAGAAGAGGAGGGAGCCCGCGACCTTTTTCTTTTCCGGCTTGGCACAGGAGTACATCGCCAGAGCGGCACCGGGAAGACCGGCCATCATGAAGGGATATTTACCGGAGAGGAAGCGGCAGGCGTCTGCCGAGAAGTGGGTGGTGTTCGGGTCAGCCAGCTGGGCGAAGAAGATGTTCTGCGCGCCTTCGACCATGTGGCCGTCGATCATCATGGAACCGCCGACCGCACTCTGCCAGAAGGGCATATAGAAGATGTGGTGCAGGCCGAAGGGGATGAGGGCACGTTCCATCATGCCGTAGAAGAAGGTTCCGACGTAACCGGAGCGCTGGACGAGGTCGCCCAGGCTGAAGATGCCGTGCTGGACCATGGGCCAGACGAAGAACATCCAGGAACCGACGGCAATACCGCCGGCCATGGCGGCGATGGGGACGAAACGGGTGCCGCCGAAGAAGGAGAGGAACGTCGGGAGTTTGATTTTATAGAGACGGTTCGTGAGGGCGGCGCCGCAAAGGCCGGAGAGGATGCCTCCGAACACACCGGTCTGCATGGTCTCTATGCCAAGCATGGTGGTGTAGGCGCCTTCCATGGAACCGGACTTGCCGGTGATTTCGATGAGGATGCCCATGGTGATGAGCATGATCAGGTAAAAGATGCCGGAGGAAAGGGCCGCGACGGGCTTTTCCTTTTTCGCCATGCCCATGCCGACGGCGAGGGCGAAGATGAAGGCGAGGTTGCCGAAGATGATGTTGCCGGCTCCGGCGAACAGCAGCATGACGCTGTAGAGCAGGGAACCCGGGTGCAGGATGCCCTCGAGGCCGTACGCGGCAATGGTCGTCGCGTTGGTGAACGAGCTTCCGATGCCGAGCAGGATGCCGGCGAAGGGAAGGATGGCGATGGGCAGGAACAGAGACTTGCCGATCTTCTGCGCGTAGGCGAACGCGCGGCTGCCCCGGGAGTTGGGGTCTTTTTCTTTTTTGGCTTTCAGCGAAGCGGAAATGGGCTTCGCGGTGGCGGTAGCTGAAGCCATGGGGAACACCTCCAAATTTGTTTTTCACAGGTTTGATTCACGTTCATGGTGGGGTTGTCCGGACACATTTCCAATCTTTTGTCCGTGGACAACTCCTCTATCCGACGTCAGAATACTCCAAAAAAACCGCGCTGTATAGCCCTTTTTTGCAATTTTGGCGATGTGCACATATCCGTACTGTTACACTTGTGTTTTATTTGTCGCATTTGTATAAGTTGTATTAAGCTACACAGTACACACGAACAGAACAAAATACAAGACCCCCGGACCGGAGTCCGAAGGTCTCTTCGTTGCGTCAGTAGGAGAGAAATATAGTATAATATAGACACATTATAGTTCCAGCGTGACCAGCGGGTACTGGATGAGGAACTCCATGCCCCGCGCGGCGCAGGCCCGGGCCACGCGGTCGAAGTTCTTCGGCGTGTCGTCGGCAATGCGCGGCATGTTCCGGACGGGCTCGTCGAGGGGCGTGAAG
>CAJGDU010000274.1 GCA_904502175.1 Clostridiaceae bacterium | reverse complement strand
GGCGGCAAATCGCCAGCCCAGGAACATCAACAGGATGGTGGGGACTCCGCTGTCGGATGTCTGTCCCGCAGACTGCATCATGACGTCGACACGTTTTGAGGTCTGATAGTACCAGTAAATGTCATAGAACGGCACCAGCAGGCAGAGGAGCAGCTGAGCCGCAGGGCTCCGCTCCGGCAGGGTCGTTACGCGGTTTGAAAGCTGGGTCACTCGATAGATCCAGTAAAACCAGTAGAGACCCAGGGTCACAAGACTCAGGATGATCATTTTGGTCAGGTTTCTTTTATTCTGTTCTGCCATGTCGTTCTCTCCTTTATAACAGTTTTTCGTTCACTGATTGTTCATAAATTAATTATCTCACACTGTTATTTAAAAGTAAATATATTTGATACAAAAAGTAACGCTTTCCGAAAATATTTTTACTTCACTGAGCTAAAATAAGAGCTCCGCAAAAGCGGAGCTCTTCTCTCTTCCCTTACGCGTTTACGCCGTTCAGGGACGCAAATGCTTTTTTGTTGTTCTTGTAAAGGGTCTTGAAGACTTCGAAGTTCCGGTCGTGGACCGCCTTGTTGGCGGGGTCCGGCGTGTAGGTCTTGTTGGCCGGGATGAAGTCCTTGACCTTGTCGATGCTGTCGATGACGCCGAGGCCCACGCCCATGATGGCGGCGGCGCCGACCGCGCCCACGTTCTGGGGCGAACGGACGGTCTCGACCTGGCGGCCGGTGACGTCGGCGAGGATCTGGCAGGTGACCGGCGACAGGGCGCCGCCTCCGACAAAGCGGATGGGGTCCGAAGTCTTGACCTTCCCCGCCTGCTGTTCCAGCATCCAGCGCTGGTGGTAGCAGACGCCTTCGACGACGGAGCGGATGAGTTCCCGCTTGCCGGTCTCCAGCTTGATATTGAAGAACATGCCGGCGGCGTTCGGGTCCTCGAAGGGACAGCGGTTGCCGTGGAGCCAGGGCGTGAAGATGACGCCGTTGGAGCCCGCGGGGACCGTCCGCATGATTTCGGTCAGATAGTCGTAGAGGCTGGTGTAGGCCGCCTCAAAGCCCTGTTTGTTCTCAGTGACATCGTGTTTGTCGAGGTAGATGTCCACTTCGTCGAGCGCGAGGTGGTCTTTGACCCACTCGACGCACTTGGCGGCGGTCTCCATTTCAGCGAAGTAGTTGTAACGGCCTTCCTGTGCGCCGACGATGGAGGCGATCATGGCAAAGACGTCCACTTTCTGCTTGTCGACGACCGTGCCGACCCAGCCGGAGGTGCCGGAGTAGATGTGGGTGTCTCCGGGCAGGACCGAACCGGCGCCGACCGGAATGAGGGAGGCGTCTCCGCCGCCGCCGAAGACAGCGGTGCCGGGGGCCAGGCCGAGGTCTTCGGCCGCTTTTTCGGTCAGGGGACCGACTTCATCGGTGGACTTGACGATGGGCGGCAGATGCTCCATGTAAATGCCCATCATGTCGCAGATCTTTTTGCTGAAGCCCTCATGCCCCTTGCGGGTGTCATAGAGGAGCGTGGAGAAGGCGGAGTCCTCGGTCATGACGCATTTGCCGGTGCAGCGGCAGATGAGATATTCCTTGACGTCCAGCCATTTATAAATGTTGTCATAGACCTCCGGCTCATTGTTCTTGATCCAGAGATATTTGAAGATGGGGTCCTTGACGGAGGAGGACACCGCGTGGGTGTAGTAGAAGTACGGCAGGAACTTGAGAATGTTGGCGCCGGCGATCTGCGGACCGTAGGCAATGGTCTCCTTCAGTTCCTTCTTGGCCCGCTGGTCCATGTAGGACATGGCCGGCCGGAGGGCGTTGCCCTCTTTGTCGACCACGACCAGGCCCTGCATCTGGCTGCAGAACGAGATGCCGTCGACCTGTTCGGGCTTGATGTCGGTCTTCGCGAAGATCTTCTTTGTGGTAACGCACATGGCTTCCCACCACTCGTCCACGTTCTGCTCGACCCCGCCGTTTTCCAGCACGGTGAGGCCGTAGCCCATGGAGGCGGACTCCAGGAGGGTGATGATCTGGTCGATGCGGAACAGGCAGGTCTTGACGCCGGTGGTGCCGATGTCATAGGAAACTACATAT
>CAJGDU010000273.1 GCA_904502175.1 Clostridiaceae bacterium | reverse complement strand
GCAAGCTACTCCCCATTACTTTCCGAGAAAAATATACTCTATTTTCCTTTCTAAAGTCAAGGGCGATTTACCACATTATCAATCGCAGCCGTCGCAGGAAATGCAGTCCTCTTCGTCCGGCACTTCGGCCAGCCGTCCGCCGAGGGTGACGGCCTTGTCGCCGCCGACTCTGTGGGGCTTGTAACGGTCCGGATGTTCGGCGTGGGCCACCTGGATCATGATGGCGCACTCCATGCGTTTGCGGAACAGTTCACAGCCGTACTCATAGACGCCTTTGACGTCGCCTGTGGCGTGGTACGCGTTGGCGGCGCAGCCGCCGGAGCAGTACAGTTTGGCCCAGCAGTCTCTGCAGTCCGGCCGGGCGTAGGCGTTGCAGTACCGGAACTCGTCCTGTTTTTCCTTCTCCGTGACGCCCTCCCAGATGTCGCCGAGTTTGTATTCCTCTTCCCCGACGAACTGGTGGCAGGGGTACAGGTCGCCCCAGGGGGTGACCGCCATGTATTCGGTGCCCGAGCCGCAGCCCGAGATGCGCTTGTAGATACAGGGGCCGGAGGTCAGGTCGATCATGTAGTGGTAGAACGTGAAGCCGTCACCCGTCTCCTCTCTGTGGAGCATCTCTTTGGCGAGGAGCTCATACTCTTCCTTCAGGACCGGCAGGTCCGCTTCCGTGAGAGCCAGCGGGTCATCCGGCTTTGCGACGACCGGTTCCATGGAGAGTTCCCGGAACCCGAGGTCCGCCATGGTGAAGAGGTCGTTCGTGAAGTCCGTGTTCAGGTGCGTGAAGGTGCCGCGCATGTAATAGTTTTTTCCGCCGCGGGCCTCCACGAGTTTCCGGAACTTCGGGACGATGCGCTCCCAGCTGCCCTGCCCCGCGTAATCCACGCGGGTGCGGTCGTGGACTTCCTTCCGGCCGTCCAGCGAAAGAACTACATTGGACATCTCTCTGTTGCAGTAGTCGATGACTTCGTCGTCGAGGAGCATGCCGTTGGTGGTGACCGTGAACCGGAAGTTCTTCCCCGCTTCCTTTTCGATGGAGCGGCAGTAGTCGACGGTCTGCTTGACCACGTCCCAGTTCATGAGGGGCTCTCCCCCAAAGAAGTCGACTTCGAGGTTCCGGCGGGTGCCGGAATGGGCCACGAGGAAATCCATGGCCTGTTTCGCCACCTCAAAGCTCATGAGGGCCCGTTCCCCGTGGTACTTGCCCTGGCTGGCAAAGCAGTATTCGCAGTTGAGGTTACAGGTGTGGGAAACATGCAGGCAGAGGGCCTTGACGACGTCCCCGCTGCGCTTTTTGAACTCGCCCGCGAGCGGTTCGTAGGTGTCCGGGGTGTAGAGCTGCTGGTGTTCCTCCAGATAGCGTACATCGCCGATGCACTCCCGGATTTCCGCCTCGTCGACGTCTTCCCGGTCGCCGTACTTCTCCAGCATGGCGGAGACGATCTCTTCCTCCGTGTGGTCCGGGTAGAGGCCGATGATGTCGTAGGCGACGTCGTCCACCGAGTGGACGGAGCCGGAACAGGTGTCGAGGACGATGTTGTACCCGTTCAGTTGGTATTGATGAAGCAAGCTGCTTCCTCCTTCGAATATGACAAAGGCTGCGCTGCGAAGTCCGCGGCACAGCCTGGTTTGTCGTTACAACTTATTCGCTCTTGTTTTCGCACTGCTGGTTGGCAACGCCGCAAGAGGTTTTGCAGGCGCTCTGGCAGGACGTCTGGCACTCGCCGCAGCCGCCGTTTTTCGCGCTCTCGCAAAGGTTCTTGGTCTCAAGAGTCTTGATTCTGCTCATGGTGATATCTCCTCTAAAAGATAATGATTTTACGCAAATAATCTACCACAGTTTGGGCCGTTCGTCAACTTAAAGGGGCAGGCCCAGAAGGCGTCCGAAAAGGACGACCACGAGGGAGACGACCCAGGCGATACAGCACTGCCAGATGCAGACGCCGGCCGCGGTCTTGCCCCCGAGTTCCCGGCGGATGGACGCGATGGCCGCCGCGCAGGGCGTATAGATGAGGCAGAAGACCAGAAGGCTCGCGGCGCCCAGTGTGGTCAGGACGCCCTGGAGGTTCGCCGTGCTGCCGAAGAGCAT
>CAJGDU010000272.1 GCA_904502175.1 Clostridiaceae bacterium | reverse complement strand
CTTTTTCCCGGAACGCTCCGCGGCATCGTAAGCCGGCAGGAGCTTTTTCACATCCAGGGTCTCTTCGAGTTTGAAGTCGTATTCATCGCCGTCCACGTGGTGGACCGCGTTGGTGCCGTCCTCGTTGTGGTTGCCGAGGATGGCTTCCAGTTTGACCATTTCCGCCCGGTGGGTAATGGCGTGGTCCTTGACCTTCAGGAAGTCCGTCCTGCCGACCAGTTCATCGACCGTGCGCACACCGAGTTTTGCCATGTTTTCCCGCAGTTCTTCGGCGATGTACATCATGAAGTTCACGACGTATTCCGGTTTTCCGGCGAAGCGGGCGCGGAGCCGCGGGTCCTGGGTCGCGATGCCCACGGGACAGTTGTTCTGATTGCAGGCGCGCATCATGACGCATCCCATGGCGATGAGCGGTGTCGTGGCAAAGCCGAATTCCTCGGCACCCAGCATGCAGGCGATGGCCACGTCCCGGCCGGTCATCAGCTTGCCGTCTGCCTCGAGCCGGACTCTGGTCCGCAGACCGTTCTGAATGAGGGTCTGGTGGGTCTCCGAGAGGCCCAGTTCCAGCGGAAGGCCCGCGTTGTGCAGGGAGCTCATGGGCGCCGCGCCCGAGCCGCCGTCATAGCCGGAGATGAGGATGACTTCTGCCCCGCCCTTGGCGACGCCGGAGGCAATGGTACCGACGCCGGCTTCCGAGACGAGCTTGACGTTGATGCGGGCGTCCCGGTTGGCGTTCTTCAGATCGTAGATGAGCTGCGCCAGGTCTTCGATGGAATAGATGTCGTGGTGCGGCGGCGGAGAGATGAGTGAGACGCCGGGCGTCGAGAACCGCGTGGAGGCCACCCACGGGAAGACCTTCTTCCCGGGCAGGTGTCCGCCCTCGCCGGGCTTCGCGCCCTGGGCGATCTTGATCTGGATCTCCTTCGCCGAGACCAGGTATTCGGAGGTGACGCCGAACCGCCCGGAGGCCACCTGTTTGATGGCGCTGTTCCGGTCGGTGCCGAACCGGTCGCGGAGTTCGCCGCCCTCACCGGTGTTCGACTTGGCGCCGATGGAGTTCATCGCCTTTGCCATACACTCATGGGCCTCTCTCGACAGAGAGCCGTAGGACATGGCGCCGGTCTTGAACCGTTTGACGATCTCAGAGGCGGGTTCCACTTCTTCGAGCGGGATGCCCTTTTCCGGATATTTCATCTCCAGAAGGCCCCGCAGGGTGTGCGGCACGTTCTCGTCGTCCACGAGCGCGGAATACTCCTTGAACCGCTCGTAGTCGCCGTCCTGGACCGCTCTGCGCAGAGAGATGATGGTCTTCGGGTCGTAGAGATGGTCCTCTTTCCCGGAGCCGCTGCGCATTTTGTGGTAACCCATGCTGTCGACGGTGGTGTCGGTGCCGAGGCCCAGCGGGTCAAAGGCGTGGTCATGCCGATATTCGACGCCCTCGGCGATCTCTTCGAGGCCGATACCGCCGACCCGGCTGACGGTGTTGCTGAAGTATTTGTCCACCACGTCTTCCCTTATGCCGACGATCTCAAAGATCTGCGCCGACTGGTACGACTGGATGGTCGAAATGCCCATTTTGGAGGCGATCTTCACGATGCCGTTCAGCACCGCTTCGTTGTAGTCGTCGATGGCGGTGTGCGGGTCCTTGTCGAGGAGCCCTTTCTCCACGCACTCCTCGATGCACTCGTGGGCCAGGTACGGGTTGACCGCCCGGGCGCCGTAGCCGAGGAGGGTCGCGAAGTCATGCACGCACCGGGGCTCCGCGCTCTCCAGGATGATGGAGACCGCCGTCCGCTTCTTGGTGCGGATGAGATACTGTTCCATGGCGGAGACAGCCAGCAGCGACGGGATGGCCACGTGGTTCTCATCCACGCCCCGGTCGGACAGGATGATGATGTTCGCGCCCTTCTTGTAGGCCTTGTCACACTCCACGTAGAGGTGGTCGACGGCCTTTTCGAGGGACGTGTTCTTATAGAAAAGGATGCTGACCGTCTCGACCTTCAGGCCCGGCAGCTCCATGTTCTTGATTTTCAGAAGGTCCACGCTGGTGAGGATGGGATGCTGGATCTCCAGGACCTGGCAGTTGTCCTCTTTG
>CAJGDU010000271.1 GCA_904502175.1 Clostridiaceae bacterium | reverse complement strand
CCGCAGGAAGAAGACGTCGGGGTCGTTGGCGAACGCCCGGCCGTCGAGGCAGCGGCGGAAGATGGTGTTGACCAGGGCATAGCGCGAACAGGGGATCTCTCTGGTCAGGGCCAGTTTGTTGAGGAGGTTGCCCTCATAGACTTTGTTGGCGTCCGGGCCGATGCGGCAGGCGTCGAAGATGCCCATGCAGGAGCCGAGGGGCACGCCGCAGCCGAGGATGAACTTCTCGCCGCAGGCCTCCCGCAGAAGGTCGATCCCGTCTGCCATGAGCTGGCCGCGGTTCTTGCCGAGGCGGGGCACTTCGCAGATGGTGTACAGGAAGTCGAGCTTCACGAGGTCGTAGCCCCACTCGTTGAGGATGACGTCGAAGAAGTGCTTGATGTACTCTCTGGCGCCGGGGTTGTAGATGTCGAACGCGTAGGCGCCGCCCCAGCCGAAGTGGACGATGCGGCGTTTGCCCTTTTCATCTTTGAGGAACCAGTCCGGGTGCTGTTTGGCCACCTGGGACTTGACGTTGGCGCAGAAGGGCGCCAGCCAGATGCCGGCCTTGTAGCCCTTCGCGTGGATGGCGTCGGCACAGGCCTTCATGCCGTGGGGGAATTTCTCTTTGTCCGTGATGAGCCAGTCGCCGGTGTTCTCCTGGTAGCCGTCGTCGATCTGGAAGATCTGTGTCTTGTCCTTCGCGAGGTCCAGCGCGTCGAGGTCCCGGTAGACGATGTCCTCCGTGACTTTGCTGAAATAGTTGTACCAGGAGGTATAGCCCGCCAGCCGTTCCAGCCGCGGCTTCTCCAGTTTCATAAAGTCGAAGAAATAGGTGTCGAAGGCCTTGTCGTACTCCGCCTCACAGATGAGGAGGTCCAGCATCACATAGGTGTCCCCCGCCTTCAGTTCGGTGCCGTCCACTTCGCGGCGCAGGGTGAACCGGCCGTTCTGCATGTCCACATCGAAAATGGTGAAGCCGTTCCGGTCCGCCTTGGAGCCCCACAGCTCAATGAAGTGGCTGCCGGTCTTCCGGAAGTAGGTGAAGGTGAAGGAGTGGAAACAGCCGGGGGTGCCGTAGTTCGTGTAGAAGTAGTCGCCCATCTGGCCGGCCTGGGTCTTCACGAAATTGTTCCAGGTGACGACCTTGGGGAGGCCCTCCGTCACGTCGGTCTTTTTGTGCTCTTCGGTGATGGACCAGGACTGGAACCCGTTGGCAAAGAACAGGTCGTCGGCGCCGAAACTCCGTTCCGTCGTCAGTTCAAAATCGTTGAGACACAGGTCTTTTTTCGCGGTCAGGACCGCGATGACCGAGGTCTTGTCCTGTTTCAGGTCCAGCCGGTAGTAGTCGGTCTCGAACTCGTCGAAAAAGCCGGTGACGCCGCCGGCGTTCAGTCGGATGCTCAGCTTGTAGTCGCTCATGGTATACCTCCTGAATGTTTCATACTGAAAGAATAAAGGGAATTCCAGTTCTATTATAGCCGAAGTGTCTTCGACTTTCATTCCTCAAAATGACTGACTTCCTCCGCGAGGGCCTCCCATTCGTTCATGGTGGTCTCCAGCTCGCTGTTCAGAGCCGCCATCCGCTCGGTCAGCTCCGTCATTTTCTCGAAGTCTGCGGCGATGGACTCCTCGTTCATCTCCGCGGTCACCGTTTCGATCTCCTCCTCCAGTTCGCCGATACGCTGCTCGGCCTTTCGGAGGGCGGTCTTCTTTTTCGTCCGCTCGGACCGGAGCCGCTTCTGCTCCTGATAAGACAGACCGCCGGCGCCCATCTGCTTCTCGGGCTTTCCCTCCCCGGCAGACGCCTCCTCCCGGCGTTCCAGCGCGGCCAGGTAGTCCTCGAACCCGCCGTCATAGGTGGTCGCGCCGTCGGGGCGCAGTTCGATGACCTTGTCGGCCAGCCGGTTGATGAAATACCGGTCGTGGGAGATGATGAACAGCGTGCCCTCGTAGGAGGCCAGGGCCTCTTCCAGGGCCGCCATGGAGTAGATGTCCAGGTGGTTCGTAGGCTCGTCCAGCAGAAGGAAGTTGCAGTGCCGGAGCATGAGCCGGCACAGCGCCACTTTGGCCCGTTCGCCGCCGGAGAGGGTCTCGATGGACTCGAAGACCTTGTCCCCTTTGAAGCCGAAGATG
>CAJGDU010000270.1 GCA_904502175.1 Clostridiaceae bacterium | reverse complement strand
TGATGACTTCGGCCCGGATGAACCCGCGCTCGATGTCGGTGTGGATCTTTCCGGCGGCCTTCGGCGCCTTCGTGCCCTTCTTGATGGTCCATGCCCGGACCTCCGGTTCGCCGGCGGTCAGGAAGGACATGAGTCCGAGGAGGTCGTAGGAGCGCTGGATGAGAAGGTCCAGACCGCCCTGCTCGATGCCGAGGTCGGACAGGAACTCCGCCTTTTCTTCCTTGGACAGAGAGGCGATCTCCGCCTCCATCTCGGCGCAGATGGGCAGCACCTGGCTCCCCTCTTCCTCCGCGATCCTGCAGACCGCGTTGTAGCGGGCGTTGGTCTCGATGCCTTCCACGAAGTCCTCTTCGCTCATGTTGCAGGCATAGATGACCGGCTTCGCGGTGAGCAGAGTGAGCTCGTCGAGCATGGCCTGTTCGTCTTCGGTGACTTCGACCGTCCGGGCGCAGAGCCCGTTGTCGAGCGCCTCTTTGACGCGCTCATAAAAGGCGACGTTTCTGGAAAGCGATTTATCGGCCTTCATGGCCTTCTTCGTCTTTTCGAGGCGGCGGTCGAGAATCTCCGCATCGGAAAGGATGAGTTCAAGATTGATGGTCTCAATGTCCCGGGCGGGGTCGATGGACCCTTCCACGTGGACGATGTCGTCGTTCTCAAAGCAGCGGACCACATGGATGATGGCATCCACTTCCCTTACGTGAGAGAGGAACTTGTTGCCGAGGCCCTCGCCCTTGGAAGCGCCTTTGACCAGGCCCGCGATGTCGACGAATTCGATGGTGGCCGGCACGACCGACTTCGGATGATAGAGTTCTGCCAAAAGGTCCAGCCGCTCATCGGGGACCGCCACGACGCCCACGTTGGGCTCGATCGTACAGAAGGGGTAATTCGCGGACTGCGCGCCCGCGTCGGTAATGGCATTGAAGAGCGTGCTTTTCCCGACATTGGGAAGCCCTACGATACCAAGTTTCATAAATGATCAGATCCTTTTCGGGTAATTGCTGCTCACTTCCGGGTGTATTCCCGGATGACCGCGTGGTGACCGTCTTCGTCGATCTCCTGCAGGTCTCTCACGTTCCAGTTGCGGATATCGATTTCGGGGAAATAGGTGTCCGCGTTGAAATAGATCTCATTGACCTGGGTCAGGAGCATGCGGTCGGCATAGGAGAAGAACAGCCGGTAGATCTCCCCTCCGCCGATGATGAAGACGTCTTCTTCCACGTCGCGGTATTTGGTGAAGACTTCCGCGAAGGAGTGGACGACCTCCACCTCTTCCGGGAAGAGTTCGGGGTCCGCGTGCGTGATGACCACGTGGTGCCGGTTCGGCAGGACGCCGCCCAGCGAGTCGAAGGTCTTGCGGCCCATGATGATGGTGTGTCCGGTCGTGGTCTGACGGAAGAATTTCATGTCGGAAGGCAGGCGCCAGATAAGGCTCCCGTCTTTCCCCAGCTCATTCGACCGGCCGATGCAGGCGATGATGGTAAACATGATGATAACTCCTCTCGCGATGAATTCACGGACTGTCCCAGTTTAGACTGTAGTATACCATAAAATAGTCACGAAAAATAGAGGTTTCCCCTTTTTTACAGATATATTATAATAAAGAACAGTCATAGAAACCGCTCTGAGAAGGAGGACCTTCCATGTATTATTCCGAGCACATCGTTCCGAGTTTTGACGGAACAGAGCTCTATGTCCGAGAGTGCGGCGACCGGGACAAGCCCCTGCTGCTCCTCGTCCACGGCGGCAGCACAGACGCCGATTTTTACGTGAATACCGCGGAAACGCTTGCCCGTCTGTTCCATGTCATCGCCTACGACCGCCGCGGCCATGTCCGCAGCGCTCTTACGAAGACCACCCGGCATCCGAAGGACGCGACCAAAGAAGACAAAGCCTTTCTGAAGGACATTTGCGCCGTCCATGTCAGGGACGCGCTGTTCCTCATCGACTATTATTCGAACGAGGTGGACCGGGCCATGGGCGCCTATGTCGTCACCCACTCCCTCTCCGGCCCCATCGGGTTCGACCTCATCACGGGCCATCCGGAAAAGGTCCGTAGAATGCTCGTCATCGAGCCGGCATGGGAGGGCAGACGGACGCTTTCCCACGGTCTGAAGGCCGTC
>CAJGDU010000269.1 GCA_904502175.1 Clostridiaceae bacterium | reverse complement strand
GGCCTGCCCGAGAACAAGACCACCCAGGTCCCGCTCCTCGGCACTGTCACCGCCGGCCAGCCCATCCTCGCCGTCGAGGAAATAGAGGGCTACGTCCCCTTCAACGGCAGCATGGCCTCCGACAAAACCTACTTCGCGCTGCGCGTCCGCGGCGAAAGTATGATCAACGCGGGCATTCTGGACGGAGACATCATCGTCGCCGAGCGCACCCCGTATGCCGACAACGGAGACAAGGTCGTCGCCCTCATCGACGACGAGGCCACTGTCAAAACCTTCTACAAAGAGAAGGACGAGTTCCGCCTCCAGCCGGAGAACGACTACATGGACCCCATCATCTGTGACGAGGTCGCCATTCTCGGCAAAGTCGTTGCCAGCATGCGGTACTACAACTGAGCGTTTCCAACCTTAACTATATACAACGAAGCCCCTCGACCGTTTCGGCCGAGGGGTTTTGTTATGTGCTTTTGCTTATTTTGTGATCAGACGTCGAACTCTTCTTTCGTGCCCATCATGGTGTGCAGTTCGGCGTGGCCGTTTTCGAGGCAGAACAGCGCCATTTCCCAGCCGTTCTGGTCGTAAATGGCCATCATGTCCGGCATGGCGGCGCGCACTTTGGCCAGGAGCTCATCGCTCTGGA
The DNA here is from genome assembly GCA_904502175.1 of Clostridiaceae bacterium. GTDB lineage: Bacteria > Bacillota > Clostridia > Oscillospirales > Acutalibacteraceae > RUG420. Next base: position 1,496 of record CAJGDU010000269.1, on the reverse strand, counting down.
CAAACTTCACTTTGCCGTCATAGCGCAGGAACTCTTCGCCGCAGAGGGCAAGGACTTCCACTTCGGGGTTTGCCTGCAGCTCCGCATAGACCTTCTTGAAGGTGCCGGTGCCGAAGTAAACGGTGTCGTCATCCAGCATCTGGAAGCCGAACGGGCGTCCCTTCGGACGGTCGCCGTTCGCGGTCAGGAAGAAGAATACTTTCGCGTCGGTCAGAAACTTGCTGACTCTCTCAGCATTTGTCATGGTGAACACCTCCTTGTTCGCCTTCATTATAACACAGCGGGCACACGACTTACAGGACGATGTCCTCGAGCGCGCGCTTCGGGACGTAGTGGACGTCGTTCTCGTCCCGGTAGTAGTTGGTGTTTCCGTCTTCGGGCAGGTCGACAAGGACGATCTCCTCATCCGGCTTCCCGACGGCCACGACCAGTAGAGGTTCCAGGTGTTCGGGCAGCGAAAGCGCCGCGGACACCTCCGCCCGCACGAAGTTGCCGATCATGCAGCCGCCGAGGCCCATTTCCACCGCGCGCAGCAGGATGGTCTGCGCGACAATGCCGAGGTCCCGGGTGAAAACCTTCTCGTTCTCGCTGATGGTCCTATCCAGACAGATGACGATGAACGCGGTCGGCTCTTTCCCCGGGTGGGGAAGCACCATGTCCGGCAGGGCCCGGGCCCACTTGGTCAGGGGCTGGAACGCCTCTACCTGCGCCGGCTCATAGACCAGCACGTACTTTAGCGGCTGCTTGTTCACAGAGGACGCCGCAAGCCGCGCGCAGTCCACCATGTCCAGCAGTTCCTCACGGATCAGCCAGCGGGAATGGTCATACCCCCTGTAGCTGCGGTTCTTCAAAACGAGTTCTTTGAAGTCCATAAGTAATCTCCTTTAAGAAAAAGCCCCTTCGCGGCAGGCGCAAAGGGGCAGAACAGTTTAGTAAACGAGCTTCTCCTCGAGGTAGGCTTTGAGGTCGGCGATGGGCATGCGGACCTGTTCCATCGTATCGCGGTCGCGAACGGTGACGCAGCCGTCATCGACGGACTCGAAGTCGTAGGTGATGCAGAACGGGGTGCCGATCTCATCTTCCCGGCGGTACCGCTTGCCGATAGAGCCGGTGACGTCGTAGTCCACCATGAAGTACTTGGACAGTTCTTCATACACTTCGGTGGCCTGCTCGTCGAGCTTCTTCGACAGCGGCAGGACGGCAGCTTTGTAGGGAGCCAGCGCCGGGTGGAAGCGCATGACGACGCGGGTGTCTTCCTTGCCCTTGGCATCGGTCGTGGTCTCCTCGTCATAAGCTTCGCAGAGGAACGCCAGCACGACGCGGTCGGCGCCGAGTGACGGCTCGATGACGTAAGGAATGTACTTCTCGTTCGTGGTCGGGTCGAAGTAAGACATGTCCTGGCCGGAGAATTCCTGGTGCTGGGTCAGGTCGTAGTCGGTCCGGTCGGCAACGCCCCAGAGTTCGCCCCAGCCGAACGGGAACAGATACTCAAAGTC
>CAJGDU010000268.1 GCA_904502175.1 Clostridiaceae bacterium | reverse complement strand
TGCTTGAAGGGGGAGAAGTTGGTCATGATCTTGTATTTGGGCTTCTCGTAGTACAGGCAGCCCTGTCCGGGGACAATGTGGAGTACATCGCCATTCCGGTCTGAGAGGGAGGACATGAAGGTGACGCCCGGGACGCTGTAGACCGGCTTTTCTTCCGCAATGGCACGGACTTCCTGCAGGGTCTTTTTCTGCAAAAGGAGGTCGATGTCCAGCAGGATCACGTTCTCACCTTCGCCGGCGGGGTCGCTGCGCGGGTCAAAGGGCCAGCACGTGGGCATGCCGACAAAGTCGCCGCGGGCGTTGGCGCCGAACAGCGGCATCCAGCCCTCGGTCGGGTCATTGACTTCAATGAAGACGCCGGCCTCCGTCGGGCGGACCCGGTGCTCCATGTCAAGGATGTCGAGGTTCCACCCGACAATGGTTTTCTTCCGGTTGGAAATGATACTGGTACACATGTCGTTTCCTCACTTTTTGAATCTTGCATCCAGGACGCGGATGAACTGATCGATGGTGAAAGGGGCATCTCTGGTTTCAAATGTGAACAGCAGGTTCTGCCCGATGACATAACCGTTGTTCAGGTAGAGACGCAGCTTTTCCATGTTGTTTTGGAGATAGTCCTCGTCGTCCGCTTTGCCAAAGTGTTCGAAGATGACCTCGGTCCGGGTGACCGGGTCCAAAATGGTGAAGTCGGGGTAACGGAAGAGTTTTCTTGTGCCGTCCCAGAGTTCGATCTGTTTCTCGTAGAGATAGGCATAGTCATGATAGAACAGGTAGTCTGCCTGCTGTCCTTCCGACTTGGAACGGACCATATCGCCCCGCTCGGTCGGAAAGATCTTCTCCTCCGGGGCATAAGGGTTGGCAAAGTAATCCTGGTTCAGCCAGCTCTCTCGAAACGACGCGTCCGACTCGATGACCGGCCGGATGAGCTGGCGTTTTTCTTCCCGGCACAACAGAAGCGTGTCCTCAACTTTTTCTGTGGCGCAGTACTCGTTCAATGCCTCCAGCTGTTGCAGCTCCCGCCGCGCGGCCGCAAGGGCTTTCCGGTCGTACTCTTTCTGAGCCAGAAGTTGGATCAGCTTCTGGTTGCCGGCGTTCAGGTAGACTCGTTTCCTGCCGGGAAGAACCTGATAAAACCCCGGCGACCCGGTTCGCTGTTTTCGGTTGATGACCAGGCTGCCCGGCGGGGCGTTTTTTATTCTGGTCTCCAGTTTCCGGCAGAGCTTTTCCAGGTACTGTTTCCGACGGAGTATGGTTTCCTCATCCGGCATGGTCATGTGACGGTGGTAAATGGACATGAAAGCCCTCCTTCAAAAGCGTTTTGAAGCGAGCGCTATGTTGAAGGTCTTATGAACCCAATACTCCGTCTTCCACTTTGACTCCTTACCCGAATTGTAAGGCTTTTCCCGGGTTTGCGCAAACGACGAGGTCTGTTTAGAGGGCGTTTTTGGCTCTGAATTGCTGAAAGTCCATGCACAAGTGCGGCTTTTTGGTTGGTGTACATGGACATTTGGGCGATCCACCCCTTCCGGAAAAAGTAAATCGCCAAAGAATCCATGCACAAGGCCTCTTTCTGGGGCGATGTACATGGACATTTATGAAAAATATTCCTGTTCGCGGCACCATTCCATGAAAAAGTCCATGCACAAAGCGACATAAATGAGCAGTGTACATGGACTTTTGGTGTTTCAGTTCAGTTTTTGACTTGAGAGGCGTGTGTGAGCTCAGGTTGTCGGCTCGGTGAAGAAGTTCTCCTCGCTGTCCGCGCCGCCGAAGGTGCCGGTGAGGGTGATGTCCATGGGCTTCGCCTTGCTCCAGTCGAGGAACTCGGTGTACTTGCCGCCCTCGGTGTAGGAGCCGGTCACATGCCAGGTCTTCTCATAGGAGTCGAGCAGGGCCTGCATGTCCTCGTTGTCCGTGGTGAGCTCGACGATGAAGCCCTCGTTCTGAGAGTCCAGGTCCTCCTCGTCGTCATGGACCGTGCCGTAGGTGTAGCCCACGATGTGCACGGTCACCTTCGTGCCGTAGAGCGCGTCGTGGTGCTCGGCCGGCATGAACTCGGTGGTCACGTGGAATTCCGGGGGCGATACACTGTATTTCGGAAAGTCCTTGTTCGCCTTTTTGAAGGCCTTCACGACCTGGG
>CAJGDU010000267.1 GCA_904502175.1 Clostridiaceae bacterium | reverse complement strand
GTAGAGCGGGAAGAGGACATCGGCCTCCCCACCGCCATCTGGCCGAAACATACTTACTGTCATAAAAAATAAGAGCCCTGCGCCGAAAGGCGCAGAGCTTTTTTAGTATTTCCGTTCATAGGGGATGGGACCCTCGGTCCCGTCTCCTTCGCCTTTTGGCGTGGCGTTCAGTTTGGCCCGGTAGGAGATGGCACGGGGCGTGGGGATGTCGTCGAACTGGATGAGGTACGCGTGCTTGTCCGCGTTCCGTTCGAGGACCGTGCCGGGTCCCATGACAGGGTGTTCCACCCGGTCGCCGATGTCGAAGAGACAGTCGTCCTCGTCTCCGGTGGCAAGGTACCGGGACTTCATGTCGATGTACTCCTTTGCCTCCTTGATGAGCCCCTCTCTGGGCTGCTCATCGAAGAGCAGGCGGTCGACCCCGATGTCCAGGATGAACCGGGAGGGGTAGCGGGGCGTGGCGTCCAGGTTCCGCCCCTCGGCGGAGGTGAGCACCAGCTGCTGCTCCGCCCGGGTGACGGCGACAAAGGCCAGCCGCCGCTCTTCCTCCATGGCCTCCTGAGACCGGACTTTCCGGGAGGGGAAGGTGCCCTCGTTCATGCCCATGAGGAACACGATGGGGAACTCGAGACCTTTGGCGGCGTGGACCGTCATGAGCCGGACCTTGTCCGACCGGTCCTCCACGTCGGCGTTGGTGAAGAGGGCCGCGTGTTTGAGGTAGCTGTCGAGGGTGGTCTCCTCGCCGCAGGACACCTCGTATTCGTAGATGGACTGCTTGAGCTCCGCGAGGTTGTCGAGGCGCTCCTGGGACCCGTTGGTCCGCATCATCTGCTCGTAACCGCTCTGGTTCAGGATGTCCGAGAGCAGTTCCGACACCGGCCGGCCCTCATAGGTGGCGGCAAAGTCCTCGATGAGGTGGACGAACTGCCGCGCCTTCGTGCCCTTAAAGATGTCGTGGTCGAGGTTCTGCCGCAGCGCGGTGTAGAGCGAGACCCCGTTCTGGGCCGAATACTCTTCGAGGAACGCCATGCGCCGCTGGCCGATATTCCGCTTCGGGACGTTCACGACCCGGCGGAACGACAAGTCGTCCTTGAAGGCGACCATGCGGAGATAGCAGAGAGCGTCTTTGATCTCCATGCGGTCGAAGAACTGGGTGCCGCTGTAAATGGTGTAGGGCACTTTGTTCTTCAGGAAGGCTTCCTCCAAAGGCCGGGTGAGGTAGTGGGCCCGGTAGAGGATGGTCATATCTTTGTACTTCCAGCCATCCTCGTGGAGTGCCCGGATGCGGTCGCAGATCCACGCGGCCTCCTTGTCGGAGTTGACAGCCATGTGGCAGAGCACCGGCGTGCCCTCCGGCCGCTCCGGGAGCAGGTCCTTCTTGATGCGGCTGACGTTTTTGTCGATGAGGGCGTTGGCCGCTTCCAGCACGCTCGGCGTGGAGCGGTAGTTGCGCATCATATAGATGGTTTTGACGTTCGGGAACTCGGAGTCGAACTGCATGAGGTAGCGGTGGTCGGCGCCCCGCCAGGAGTAGATGGTCTGGTCCGGGTCTCCGACGACGAACAGGTTGTGGTGGTAGTCCGCCAGGACCTTCATGAGCGTGTACTGCGGCTTGTCGATGTCCTGGAACTCGTCGATCATGATGTAGGCGAGCCGCTCCTGCCACTTGCGTTTGATGTCGGGCTCCGCCGCGAAGATGGCCAGTGTGAACAGGAGCAGGTCGTTGTAGTCCAGGCCGAAGCACTTCTTCTCCTGGTACAGATAGCCGTAGAAGATGATGTCGTCTTTCTTCGTGGCCTTCTGATACTTTTCATAGAGCTCGTCCAGCGTCATGCGGATGAGGTCCTCGTAGTAGTTCGGCTCGCCGACGAGCTTTTTCATTTCGATCATGTCCCGGGCGTTGCCGAAGGTCATGTCCCGGAGGGTGAGGCCGCGCTCTTCATAGATGATCTCGAGCATGGCGTCGATGTCCGAGTTGTCCAGGACGAGGAAGTTCTTCGGATAGCTGACGGCGTGGCTGTCCTCCTGCAGGACCGAGACGCAGAAGCCGTGAAACGTATTGATGTACCCGGTGTCGTTGTCCCCGGTGAGCTGGTGGATGCGCTGCCGCATCTCGTTCGCGGCCTTGTTTGTGAAGGTGACACAG
>CAJGDU010000266.1 GCA_904502175.1 Clostridiaceae bacterium | reverse complement strand
GCCGTTGTATTCGGTGGCAATGGCCGTCATGGACAGGCGGGAGCCTTTGCCGTTGTCCGGAAGGACTCTCCAGAACGCCCACTTGTCATCGGTGCCGGGGAAGAAACCTTCGGAGCGCTGGACTTTTTCCTGGTCGCCCCACTCGGAAGTGACTTCATAGAGCACTTCTTCCGGCTGTTTGTCGGCGATGTATTTGATCTCAGTCAGGCAGGAGCCGGCGGCTTTGCCCTGGTAGACGAACTGAGCGGCATGCTTGTCGACCTCGTTCGCGGCGATGGCCTTGGGGTCATAGCGGACACGCCAGCCGTCGGGGCTGATGTATTCCATTTCCTCGTTTTCCACGGCCTTCTTCGTGGTCTTGTCTTTGGCCTTGGCCTTGTCAGCCTTGGCGGAAGCCACGTTGTTCTTGGTGAAGTTGACGATGGTGCCGCCGTTGTAGGCCTTGAAGAACGCGTCGTATTTCTTGTCGCCTTCCTTGGCGGTCTCGACGACGAGCTTGGAGTTCTTCTCGTCCACGGTGGCTCTGCTCACATAGTGGTGGCTGCCGAAATAGGCATAGCCGTCCTTGACGACGATGGGCATGGAGGTGGAGTTGCTCTCGATGGTGCCGTACTTTTTGATGTCGCCTTTTGCGTCATAACCGTAAACGGTGGCTTTGGCGGCGTCCATCTCACCGTTGAAGGTGATGGGAGCTTCGGTGACCAGGAGGACGTCGTGATCTTTGCTCATGTCGGCAAAGGCATAGGCGGAGCCTTCCGGCAGACCTTCAATGATCTTTTTGTATTCGTCCGCCGCTTTCTCGTAAGGGGAGATGACGGTGACGTCCTGATAGTTGGCTTCGGTGGCGTCGACGGTGGCCTTGTTGTGGCTGCAACCGACGAGCAGGAACATCATGGTGATGATGAGGGTAGCCATGAGACATACGATGTTGATCATTCTCTGCTTCATTGTTTTGTCCTCCTTGAAAGATTTGTAACGGTTTTGTAATAACTGTACTGTTTGGCTTGGTACACACAGAGATTACCACACACAAATGGTTCTGTCAACCACTTTTTTCAAAAAAACAAAAAAATATTTTGAAACGACAGCTCTTGCCGCCTTTGCCGGACTGTTCTATACCGGCGAGGTGGAGCGGAAAGCCGGGTACTACAAGTGCGAACACTGCGGACATGAGCAGATCATCAGCACAGGGACCTACATGCGCGCGCCGCACCTTGGACGCACCCGCTACATGAAGTGTCCCGCATGCGGCAAAAAGTCCTGGCAGAAAAAGACCCTCATCAAAGACGACTGATATGAAAAAAGAAGCCTCCCGCAAGGGAGGCTTTTTGTTATATGACGTAGTTTGCGTTGTCGGTCTGCCGGACGTCCTGGACCTCCGGGTTTTCGACGTCGGTGTCGAAGTGGAGTTCCTGGGCTTTCGCGTAAACCTTGGTGCCGGCCGGGATGGACCGGGTGAGGAAGACGTTACCGCCGACGATGGAGTCGTGTCCGATGACGGTCTCGCCGCCGAGGATGGAGGCGTTCGAGTAGATGGTGACATTGTCCTCGATGGTGGGGTGGCGGCGAACGTCGAGGAGGCCGCGACCCTCTTTCAGCGAGAGCGCGCCGAGGGTGACGCCCTGATACAGCTTGACGTGGTCGCCGATGATGGTGGTCTCGCCGATGACAATACCGGTGCCGTGGTCGATGAAGAAGTACTTGCCGATTTTGGCGCCGGGGTTGATGTCGATGCCGGTGCGGGAGTGCGCGTGCTCGGTCATAATGCGCGGGATGATGGGCACGTTCATCTCATAGAACTCGTGGGCCAGCCGGTAGACCGTGATGGCGTAGAGGCCGGGGTAGCAGATGATGATGGCGTCCGGGCTCTCAGAGGCCGGGTCGCCGTCAAAGAGCGCGTGGATGTCCGTGTCGAGGTACTCCCGGATGCGGGGGAGGGCCTCCAGGAACTGCACGGTCACTTCCTGGGCGCGTTCCTGAATGACCGAATCGCACTTGTCGGCATATTCCTCGTCGAACTTGAGGGCGAGGGCGATCTGCTTACACAGGCGGTATGCGACATCTTCCGCGACCGTCGCGATGGTGGTGCGGATGTTATAAGTCTTATAAGTTCTGTCGATGTGATAGCCGGGGTACAGGATGCGCAGCAG
>CAJGDU010000265.1 GCA_904502175.1 Clostridiaceae bacterium | reverse complement strand
CGCAATGTTTGTCGGCGCGATGACCTGCTCTTCCCCGTTGTTCTCGCCGTTCACCGAAGTGGTGACAGCAGCGCCCTTCTCCTCGTCTCTCAGTTCGCCGAGCAGGCCGACATAGTGGGTGAGCATGTAAGCGGCCACCCCGGCCAGGAGAAGGATGAGACAAAGGATGACGATGAGGACGATTTTCCCCATACTCAGTTTTTTCTTTGCTTGTTGACTCATGCGGGTTCCTCTCTTCTTACCTTAAGCTTTTTCAGAACGAAGTCGAGAGCTTCGAGGGCAATGGGTTCTTTTCTGAGAATGAGATAGCCGAGGTACAGTCCGAAATAGATGATGCCGGCAATGGCAAGCGTGAAGAAGTTTCGCAGACCCAGCGCGGGGATCCAGAACGTGGCGGCCAGACTGATGGTGGCGGCGAACAGTATTTTGCTGTAGCTGATCTTCTTCAGCATGGGCTTGACCTCCTGTCGGAGGACGACAGCCTGATAGATGAGGACGCAGAACTCGGCGACCAGGGTGCCGATGGCGGCGCCGCTGGCGGCAAACCGCGGGATGAGGATGAAATTCAATACCAGGTCGACGACCGCACCCAGTATCTCGGAGTGCAGGACGGCCCGTTCCTTCCCCAGCGGCACAAGGATCTGGATGCCCAGAATGTTCGTGATACCGATAAAGATGGTGGTGGGCATGAGGAGCTGCATGGGCTGGATGGCACCCATATAGGCGTCACCGGACAGCAGCATGATGCCCTGGCGGGCAAAGTAGATGAAGAACACCGTGACCGGGATGGCCGCTACAAAGACGAAGTCCAGCGCTTTTGCGGCAATGATGCGGAAGTTCACCATCTGCTTGGTCTCGACATAGTAAGACGCTCTGGGCAGCAGGACCGCGCCGAGGGCGGTGACCATGCTGACGAGGACGGTCTTTATTTTGACCGCGGCATTGTAGTAGCCGATGTCGACATCGGTGGTCATGAAGCCGAGCATGACCGTGTCGAGGTGGGTGTAGACCGTGGTGGCAATGGCCATGGCCAGGAAGATGGCGACGGCCTTCAGATGGGGCCGTATATCGTAGTTCCCGAGCCATTTCATGTCAATGTACTTCTTCGCGTTGATGAAGTTCAGGACATAGGACAGGCTGGAGGCCACAACGGAGGTGACACCGTAAATGAGATAGTCGCTCTGGTTATGGATGAACACGAACATGAGCACCAGGGCGATGAACTTGAAGATGATGCTTCGTACCGTAATGTAGGTGTACTGTTCGAGTCCCTTGTACATCCATTCCATGCCGATGCAGTTCAGGAAAATGTTGGCCGACATAATGTAGTACAGCGGTTTTTCGGCAGAAATACGCGGAATGGTCGGGATGCAGATAAACAGGATGACGTAGGCGATGATACTGGTGATGGTCGAAATAATAAGCAGTTCGTGGACCGTCTTCGTGAGTTTCTCCCGGTCGTCCCTCACCTTGGCAACGGCTCGGATGCCGTAGGTGGGCAGACCCAGCTGGGCGAACATGACGAAGTACTGAACGAAAGACGTGGCCATAGCCACCTTTCCGGTTCCGATGGGCGTGAGCACACGGGAAACATACGGGAAGGTGATCAATGGGAATATGAAAGTTGAGAGGGTCAAGAGAACGTTCATTAAGAAGTTCGTCTTGATCGAATTCTTCTCTTGTTTCATAGCGTCTTCGATCTCCAGTAACTGCTTGTTTTCAGGTGTTATAAAAACACATTTCAAATATTATAAGTCTTTTACAGGCTTGTTCGCAATAAAAATCTTGCGTATTCGTAAACTTTGCGTTTACGGACGACGAACCAGGGTGGTCCCGTGCCAGTTGCGCTGCTCCTCCGGCGGGAACTCCATGTAATTGCCGTACATGGTACGCAGAATGGTTTCATATTCTGCCGGACAGGGCAGCTCGATGTCTTCAAAGGGAAGCTTGATGACCTTGTCATAGACTTCTTTGGGAAAGACTTCCCGGAACCAGTGGCCGCCCATGGGGTTTCCGATACAGCTCTCCCCTTCTGTCTTGAACTGACGCAGAAAACGGTCGATGGACCGGAGCAGGAGGTTCGTGGGTAACAGGCGCTGAATGCCGGTCTTCTGACCGAGCCGGAACACCAGGCCTTTTACGCCGGTGAACT
>CAJGDU010000264.1 GCA_904502175.1 Clostridiaceae bacterium | reverse complement strand
TGGACGAGGAGGCCTAGGTAGGCCAGAAACATATAAGACATGCGCGTTCTCCTTTCTTATTCCTCTTCGAGGAACGGCAGGGTGTGGGCCACGGTCCGCTCTCCCTCGTCGTAGAGGAAGATGTGGCTGGAGCCCTCGAAAATGACGAACTCGGCATCCTTCAGGACCTTGACCATGCGGTCCAGCTGGTAGATGGGCATGGTCTTGTCCTCGGTGCCCCAGATGACGAGGGTGGGAATGTTCTGCTTCGCCATCTTTTTATAGAACTTCGTATCTTTCTTTGTTGCGAGGATGGTGTTTTTCAGGCTCTGGTACGTGCCGTTGATGTAGCCCTTGTACTGCATGGTGTACGCCATCTTCCGGATGTAGTCGTCCTTCTTCGCCTCGTCGGCGTGGAGCAGTTCCTCGCCCGCGCGGCCGAGGGAAGAGCGGATGATGACCGCGGAAAAGATGCGTTTCCCGATGACCGGCACCGTCGCCAGCTTCATGTAGATGGGCGGTTTGAAGTTGTCCATGCCCGCGGGGGCGTACAGGACCACTTTTTCCAGCCTGCCGGGGTACTTCGCGGCGAAGGCCGCCACAATGGAGCCGCCCATGGAGGTGCCGAAGGCGATGAACTTCTCGTTCGGAATGAGCGCGTCCGCCAGCTCTTTGAGCTGGACCGCGAACGCCTCCGCGTCGTACTTCGACTTCACGCGCTCCGAGAGCCCGCGGCCGAGGAGGTCGTACCGGATGACCCGGTAGCCTTCCGCCACCAGGCCTTCAAACACGGCGTCGTACAGGAAGTAGGGGGTGCTGTAGCCGTGGACGAGGATGACGGGCGGTTTGGACGCATCGCCGCCGTCCTTCATCTCATAGTGGGTGAAGCCGCACTTGAGGTCCAGGTACTCGCCGGGAGCCTTGGCCTTCTCTTTCGCCGTCAGCTTTTTCGTCTCCGCCGCTTTCACGAGTTTGTTGAATTCTTTTTTCTCCATACGTTCGCCCCTTTCATAACAACTCAATACCGCTTTCAGTATAACACGCGAAAAAGAATTCTCTATAGGAATCTGCGCCGTTTCGTGTATAATAGAGGGGATTTTCCACGCCTTTTCGGGCGATTCATCGGAGGAATGACCTATGGAACGCAGCAGCGGTGTCCTGCTTGCCATCACGTCCCTGCCCTCGAAGTACGGCATCGGGACGCTCGGCCGGGAAGCCTTCGCCTTTGCGGACTTCCTGAAAGAGGCCGGCCAGAAGTACTGGCAGGTCCTGCCCCTCGGGCCCACCGGCCTCGGGGACAGCCCCTATTCCAGCTTCTCCACCTTTGCCGGCAACCCCTACCTCATCGACCTCGAGCTCCTCATGGAAGACGGGCTCCTGACAAAGAAATATGTGGAGTCCTTCGACTGGGGCTCCGACCCGGCCCACGTGGACTACATCGCCATGAAGGAAAACCGGGAGACGGTGCTTAAGAAGGCCTTTGAGAACGGCTTCGAGCGGGACCGCGCCCAGGTGGAACGCTTCGTCGGCGACAACGTCTGGCTGCCGGACTACGCCCTGTTCATGGCCCTCCGGGAGCACTACGACGGGGTCAGCTGGATCGACTGGCCCGACCGGGACATCCGCCTGCGGAAACCCGAGGCCATCCAGAAGTACCGCGCCCTCCTCGAGGAGCGGGTGAACTACTACACCTACGTCCAGTTCCTGTTCTTCCGGCAGTGGAACGCCCTGCGGGAGTACGTGAAAAAGCTGGACATCAAGATCATCGGCGATCTGCCCATCTACGTCGCGGCCGACTCGGCCGACATCTGGAGAGAACCCCGGTTCTTCCAGCTGGACGAGGAGAACATCCCGAAGAAGGTGGCCGGCGTGCCGCCGGACTACTTCTCGAAGGACGGCCAGCTCTGGGGCAACCCGCTCTATGACTGGGACGCCATGCGCAAGGACGGCTTCGGCTGGTGGATCCGCCGCATCGAGGGCGCCGTGAAGATGTACGACGTCCTGCGGCTCGACCACTTCCGGGCCTTTGCCTCCTACTGGGCCTGCGACTACGACGCGGAGACCGCGAAGGTGGGCGAGTGGCACAACGGCCCCGGCATGAGCCTGCTGCGGGTCCTGCGGGACTGGTTCTACGGCACGGAGTTCATCGCCGAAGACCTCGGCATCCTCACCCCGGACGTGGACCAGCTCCTCGAAGACTCCGGGTTCCCCGGCATGAACATCCTGGAGTTCGC
>CAJGDU010000263.1 GCA_904502175.1 Clostridiaceae bacterium | reverse complement strand
GGCCCACGAGGAGATCGACCTCAAGAACCCGAAGACCAACCGGGGCAACGCCGGCTTCTCCGACGAGGAGCGGGCCAAGTTCACGGAGCTGCTCGGAGCGGGCTTCACCGACTCCTACCGCTACCTGTACCCCGACACCACGGGGGTCTACTCCTGGTGGTCCTACCGGTTCAACGCCCGGGCCAACAACGCCGGCTGGCGCATCGACTACTTCGTCGTGTCCGACGCGGTCCGCCCGGCCATCAAAGACGTCATCATCCACACCGACATTTACGGCTCCGACCACTGTCCGGTCGAGCTCGACATAGATTTCTAAGAGAGGTTTCCCCACCATGAATCCCAACATCCAGTTCACCACGGAAGTCTCTTCGGACATCCCGAAAGACATCCTCGCCGAGCGCAACATCGGCACCGTTGCCCTGCAGGTCCACCTGGAGGACAAAGAGTATAAGGACGGCGATTTATCGAACCAGGAAGTTTACGACATCTTCCACGACCGCAAGGCGCTGCCCAGCACCTCCGCCGTCTCCGTCGGAGACTATCAGGACCTGTTCCGGCCCTATCTGGAGGCCGGCAAGACGGTCATCCACGTCGCCCTGAGCTCCGGCATCTCATCCACTTATCAGAACGCGTGTATCGCCGCGGAAGACCTCGAAGATGTGGGCAAGGTCTACGTCATCGACGGCAAGGGCCTGTCCCAGTCCACCAGCATCCTGGTCTACAAGGGCCTCGACATGGCGGAAGAAGGCAGGTCCGCGGAGGACATCGTCTCAGCGCTCGAAGAGATGGTGCCGCGCCTCAACAGCTCGTTCATCATCACGAACCTCGAGTTCCTGAAACACGGCGGACGCTGCTCCACCCTCGCGGCCCTCGGCGCCAACCTCCTGAAGCTCAAGCCCATGATCAACATGGACGGCGGCTCCATGTCCACCGACAAGAAGTACCGCGGAAAGGACGAGGACGCCTACTTCCAGTATCTGGAAGACCGCTTCCCGGAGGGCGCGAAGTACGACAGACAGTATGTCTGCATTTCCCACGGACTCGTGGACGAGGCCATCCTCGACAAGGCGGCCTCCCTGCTGAAGAAGAAATACAAGTTTGAGAACGTCATCGTGAATGACGTCGGAACCGTTATCATGTCCCACGGCGGAAAAGGATGCTTCGGCGTCTTTTTCCTGAGCGAAGAATAAAGGAGTTGCCACACCATGAAGCTTACGAAGAAACTGCTGGCTGTTCTGGTCGCACTGGTCATGACCATGAGTCTCACGGTCGCCGCGTTCGCTGCGCCGGGGGATGACGAGGCCGAGACCACCAAGAAGACCACCTCTGCCACCTCGGACGAAGCCGTTGCCCGCGCCACCGCGGACAACGAGGAAGAGGACGGGGAAGAAGAGGAAGACGAAAGACGGGCTGTCGACGAGATCATCTCCAGCTACAACAACCACAACGGCCGCGTCATGAGCGTTGCCAAAGCGGGCTATCCCCGCCTGTACCCGGAAGACTCCCTCTCGGGTCTCGCGTTCTGCGTGGAAAACGGCGTCGATATCATCTCGGTCACCGTCCAGCAGACCAAGGACAAAGGGCTCGTCCTTCTCGAGGACGCCACCCTCGGCCGCATGCTGGTCGACCGCTCCAGCGGCAACGCCGCGAAGGGCAAAGTCTCTTCCTATACGCTGGAAGAGCTCCAGAACAACTTCTATCTGAGAGAGGGCCACGGCGGTCCGAACCGCAAGGCCACCAAGGAGACCGTCCCCGGCCTCCACGACGCGTTGCAGCTCACCCGCAACTCTGTCATGCTGTATATCACCAACGGCTTCAAGTACGCGGAGACCATCAACGACGTGGCCAAGGGCCTGAACGCCTGTGACGTCGTCATCCTCGGCGGCGCTCCCTCCGCGGACGACATCCGCATTTTCGTGGATCACACCGGCACGCCCATCTGCCACATTACGGCGAACTTCGTCGACGGCACCACCGAAGGCGCGCCCCGCAACTTCATCAAAGAGACGCTGGAAGCCGGCGCGGACGCCGTCAACCTCGCCTCCGGCAACGACTATTCCGCCGTTTTCAAGAGCTCGACCATGAAGCGCTTTGAGGACACCGGCCGGGCCATGGTCAGCGCCACGAACTTCGCCGTCTCCGGCGAGCACGTGGACCGCATCGAGGGCTGGCAGGAACTCATCGAAGACGGCTACAGCCTCATTGAGACGGACTAT
>CAJGDU010000262.1 GCA_904502175.1 Clostridiaceae bacterium | reverse complement strand
GGACACTATAATATAATTGATAAAATTGAAAAGCTCCGAGCCACAGTACCTAAAGCAGTCGCCACGGAACTCTGGCCAGGGTAGACCGGGAAACCGGCTGCCTCCCACCTTTGAAAAGGAGTTACTTACCGGGTAAGAGTCTTTCTATGACTCGAAGATTGTTTGTTTTGTGGTTCAATCCATATGAAGCAATTCCTGAAGGAGCTCCTGATTGTGGTGACAGGGGCTCCTTCCATTTTATCTTTGCACAACGATGTCAACAGCTTATCATCTCCCTTAGGCTGTTTTCATATGGAATTGGAATACCACCACATTTGTTCAATTCCACAAACATCACCCGGTAAGAACCGTACAGAGCCCGTGCTCTGCACGGTCCTTACTTTTTTACGCAAAAGAAAACCCCGCCGAAAGGCGGGGCTTTTTATTTCTTTTAGTCGTACCGTTCGTCGATGACGCGTTTGGACTTTTTCTCGGAGCGGGGCAGCATGCCCAGTTCCACGACTTTGACGATGGGCGTGAAGCCGATCTTCGCCTTGACTTTCTGGGCGAGTTCCTGGCCCAGCGCCTGGAAGTCGACCATGCCGCTCGTGGCTTCCACATAGATGCGCATGGTGTCCTTGCCGTCGAGGTGGGAAATGCGGATCTGATACTCGGACGAGGCGCCTTCCGTGTCGGCGATGACCTCTTCGATCTGGGCCGGGAAGACGTTGACGCCTTTGATCTTCACCATGTCGTCGGTCCGGCCGGTGATGACGTCGAGCCGCGGGTGCTTGCTGCCGCAGGGGCACTCGCCGGGGACGATGCGGGAGAGGTCGTGGGTGCGGTACCGGATGAGGGGCGCGCCCTCCTTGACCAGCGTCGTGATGACGATCTCGCCGGGCTCGCCGTCCGGCACGGGCTTCAGGGTGACCGGGTCGATGATCTCGATGTAGAGGAAGTCGTCCCAGTAGTGCATGCCGGTGTCATATTTGCAGTTGATGCCGATGCCGGGACCGTAGATCTCGGTCAGGCCGTAGATGTCGTAGAGCTCAATGCCCAGCTCTTCCGAAATGCGTTTGCGCATGGCTTCGCCCCAGCGCTCGGAACCGATGACGCCCTTCTTCAGGTGGATCTTGTCCTTGATGCCCCGCTTCTCGATTTCTTCGGCGAGGAGCAGCGCGTAGGAGGAGGTGGCGCAGAGGACGGTGGACTTCATGTCGACCATCATCTGGAGCTGTTTTTCCGTGTTGCCGGGGCCCATGGGAATGGACATGGCGCCGAGTTTTTCCGCGCCCGCCTGGAAGCCGATGCCGGCGGTCCAGAGGCCGTAGCCCGGGGTGATGTGGATGCGGTCCTTGTTCGTGATGCCGGCGTACTCATAGCAGCGGGCGAACATGGTGGCCCAGTCCTCCACGTCCTTGCGGGTGTAGGGGATGATGACCGGCAGGCCGGTGGTGCCCGACGAGGAATGGATGCGGACGATCTCCTCTTCCGGGGCCGTCATGAGTCCCAGGGGATAGGCGTCCCGGAGGTCCGCCTTCTCGGAGAAGGGCAGGGCCTCGAATTCCTCTGCGGAGGAGACGCCGGTAATGCCCGCCTCTTCCAGCTTTTTGCCGTAGAAGCTGCCTGCCTCGACGAGGGCTTTGATCTGGTGGTTGACCTGCTCGAGCTGCAGTTCGGAAATTCTCATAGTGGTTTCTCCCTTTCGCGATTCATGCGTTTTTTGCGTAGTCCAGTGCCCGGAAATTCACATCCCAGAGCTTTTCGGGCAGCCGCTCCGTCAGGGCCTCTTTGAGGTCCTCGGCGGTCAGGCCCAAAGCGCCGCTCTCCGCGGCGTAGCCGAGCAGCAGAACGTTCGTGACTTTCGGGTTCTGCAGCTCTTTGAGGGCTGCTTCTGTGTCGACGACAGCCAGGTTTTTCACGTTGTCCTCAAGGTAGCGGAGCATGTCCGCGCCGTTGTAACTGCCGCCGGTGAGGGCCGCTGTCACGGGCATGACGGCCCGGCTCGCGGTAATGACCTGCCCGTCCGGTTTCAGGTACGGGAGCAGGCGGACGGTCTCGCCGGGCTCAAAGCCGATGAGGATGTCCGCGGTGCCCGGAGCGATCATGGGGGAGGGGATGTCCTCGTCCGCCGCTCCCATGCGCAGATGGGAGAAGACGGAGCCGCCCCGCTGGGCCATGCCGATGGTCTCGGCGCTCCGGACCTGAAAGCCCTTTTTCATGCCGGCCGCGGCAAGGAGT
>CAJGDU010000261.1 GCA_904502175.1 Clostridiaceae bacterium | reverse complement strand
TGCTTCGCGAAACGGTAGGTGGTGGACTCGGCCGGAGTGGCTTCCAGGTTGAACAGGTCGCCGTACTCTTCCTGATAGTCGGAGAGGCGCTCTCTCATGTGGTTGAGCACGTCGCGCGCGAAGGCCTGGGTCTCCGGGTTGGTGAGGTCCTTCTTCAGCCAGCGGGCGTTCAGACCGACTTCGTTCATGCCGATGAGGCCAATGGTGGAGAAGTGGTTCCGGAAGGTGCCGAGGTACCGCTTGGTGTAGGGGTACAGGCCCTGGTCGAGGAGGGTGGTGATGACCTTTCTCTTCGTGTCGAGGGAGCGGGCCGCGATGTCCATGAGGTTGTCGAGGCGCTCGTAGAAGTCCGCTTCATCCTTGGCAAGGTAGGCGATGCGCGGCAGGTTGATGGTGACGACGCCGATGGAACCGGTGGACTCGCCGGAGCCGAAGAAACCGCCGGACTTTTTCCGGAGCTCTCTGAGGTCGAGGCGCAGGCGGCAGCACATGGAACGGACATCGGACGGCTCCATGTCGGAGTTGATGTAGTTCGAGAAGTAGGGGGTGCCGTACTTCGCGGTCATCTCGAAGAGGAGCTTGTTGTTCTCGGTCTCAGACCAGTCGAAGTCGCTCGTGATGGAGTAGGTGGGGATGGGATACTGGAAACCGCGGCCGTTGGCGTCGCCCTCGAGCATGATCTCGATGAACGCCTTGTTGACCATGTCCATTTCCTTCTGGCAGTCGCCATAGGTGAAGTCCATCTCTTTGCCGCCGATGATGGCGGGGTCGTCCTTGAGGTCGTTCGGCACGGTCCAGTCCAGCGTGATGTTGGAGAACGGTGCCTGGGTGCCCCAGCGGCTCGGCGTGTTCACGCCGTAGACGAAGGACTGGATGCACTGCTTGACTTCCTTCTGGCTCAGGTTGTCGACCTTGACGAAGGGAGCAAGGTACGTGTCGAAGGAGGAGAACGCCTGGGCGCCGGCCCATTCGTTCTGCATGATGCCGAGGAAGTTGACCATCTGGTTGCAGAGGGTGGAAAGATGGTTCGCCGGAGCGGAGCTTATCTTTCCGGGCACGCCGCCGAGGCCTTCCTCAATGAGCTGCTTCAGACTCCAGCCCGCGCAGTAGCCGGTGAGCATGGAGAGGTCGTGCAGGTGGATGGCGCCGGAGCGATGTGCCTCCGCGACTTCGTCGTCGTAGACTTCACTCAGCCAGTAGTTCGCGGTGATGGCACCGGAGTTGGAAAGGATGAGACCGCCGACCGAGTAGGTGACCGTCGCGTTCTCCTTGACGCGCCAGTCATTGATCTTCAGATAGTTGTCGACGATGTCCTTGTAGTTGACCAGCGCGGAATTGATGTTCCGTACCTTTTCGCGCTGGCGGCGATACAGGATGTAGGCTTTGGCCACGTCCGAGTAACCCGATTCGGACAGGACCTTTTCTACGGAGTCCTGGATGTCTTCGACCGTGATCTGGTCCGCGTTGACTTTCGACTCGAAGTCGGAAGTGACCCGCAGGGAGATGAGGTCGATGACGGAAGGATGGTACTGTTTGCCGACGGCGTCAAATGCTTTCGTGATGGCAGCGGAGATCTTCGAGATATCGAAATCCGCTACCGCGCCGTCCCTTTTGATGACTTGGTACATAACGTTTTACCCCCGAGTTACTATAAATACGATTTAAAAACCAGTATATATAATAACCCGGGGGCCAGTGTTCGTCAATATGTAGTGTAAATCTTTTCCACTTTACACAATAGGTGGTGGTCAGTCGACCCCTCTCACCTCAGCATTTTTCACAAATGGCGCAACAAGAGCGGCATAGCGGTCCAGCTCTTCCGGCGCGGGGGCGTGAAGTCCGTCAAATGGGACCGTTTCCCGGTCGGTGAACTGCTGCAAAAAATATTTTTCCGCCCCTTCGATGAGGGCGCCGATGGAAAGAAAGTCTTCCGGCTCATGGAGTTCTTTTACCACGGTCGTCCGGAATTCGTACGGGACCCCGCTCTCCATGATGAGTTTGATGGACCCCCGGACCTTTTCGAGGTCCACCGTCTCCACGCCGCAGGTGACGGCGTACTTCTCCGGCGCGTTCTTGATGTCCATGGCGATGTAGTCCAGAAGGCCCCGGTCCAGCAGTTCTTTGACAAGGTCCGGGTGGTAACCGGCGGTGTCCAGTTTCGTGGCAAAGCCCATGGCGCGGACGCGCTCCAGGAACGCCGGCAGATCTCTGTGCAGGCAGGGCTCGCCGCCGGTGACGG
>CAJGDU010000260.1 GCA_904502175.1 Clostridiaceae bacterium | reverse complement strand
GGCGAAGAGGTCCGCCTTCGGGAACAGGTCGTCCTCCACGACCGTGGCCATATGCTTCGGCTGATAGAAGAGCTCCTCTTTCAGCGCTTTCGCTTTGCTTTTCTCTGCCATAATTGTGTTCTCTCTTTTCTGGTAAAAGGTTTGGAAGTTGCCGTGCAAAATCCGCCCTTGCTGCGAATGCCTGGGCCTCGCGTGGTTTGGGGAATCAATAGCGCGTAAACGCGCCGCTGCGTGTCCGATTCTTGCTGCGGTCGGTTTTGCTACGTCAACTTCGGATATTTTATAAACTAAAGTTATTATAACCGATTTCCGATTTTTTCAAAGACTCCGCCGAACAGGGGCACGACGTAGGTGTCCAGGAAGCGGTCGACGTTCCGCTGCAGGCGGGCGACGTTCTCGTTCTGCGCGCCCTTGCCGTTCAGCCGTTCGTCGTACACCTTCATAGCGCGGAGGATCTTCTGTACATAGAACTTCGTGTCCTCTTTCGGGATCTCGTCCAGGGTGAGGCCGTTCTCCGAGTACTTCTTCTGCTCGAGCCAGGAGTGGACGCTGCCGCGGCCCGCGTGGTAGGCGGACATGGCGGTCGGTACATCGCCGTCGAACTCTTCGAGAAGCATCTTCAGGAAATAGGTGCCGTAGGCGATGGACACATCCGGCTGGTCGAGGTCCTCGAAGGTGACGCTGTCGGCGCCGAAGTCCGCTTTCGTCTTCAGCCACTCGAAGGTCTCCTCGGTGATCTGCATGAGGCCCCGGGCACCCACTTCGGACCGCGCTTCGGGGTCGAAGCCGCTCTCCACCTGGATGACGGAGTAGATGAGGGTCTCCGGAACGCCCAGTTCGGCGGACGTCTCCGAGACGTAGGTTTCATATTTGACCGGATACATGTAGCGGTAAAAGGCTTCCCGGACCCCGAGGACCACGAGCGCGATGAGGACGAGGCTCAGGATGAGGGAGATGATGCTCGAAAGGCAGCCGCAGCCGCAGCATCCGCGTTTGTTTCTGGACATGATCAGATTTCTCCTGCGATGTGTTGTTCGAGGATGGCCGCCAGCTGTCGCAGCTGTTCTTTCAGGTCTTCCTCCGTGCCGGAATTCTCCAGCACATAGTTGGAATGGGTGCGGAAAAACTCCTCCGGGAGCTGGGCCGCCATGCGCTGCAGGGCCTGTTCCTCGGAGATGCCGTCCCGCTCCATGATGCGTTTTAAGCGCAGCTCCTGCGGGGCCACGACGGAGACGACCAGGGTGCAGTCCTCGTTCAGGCCGGACTCGAAGAGCTGGGAGGCGTCCACGACGACGCCTTCATAGCCGTCGAAAAACGCGCCGTCGATCTTTTTGTGGATGAGACGGCCTATTTCGGGATGGGTGATGCCGTTGAGGAGGTTCGTCTCCTCCGGGCTCGCGAAGGCCCGCTCCGCGAGGAGGGCCCGGTCGAGGCTCCCGTCTTCGCGCAGGATGTCCGACCCGAAGACCGCGGCCAGCTGCCGCAGCACCGGAGAGCCCTTCTCCGTGACCAGGCGGGCAATGTCGTCCGCCCTTATGACCTGGTAGCCGAAATGGCGCAGGCCCTCCGCCACGGTGGTCTTCCCCGCGCCGGTCTGACCGGTCAGGCCGATGACGATGGCTCTTCGCATAGTACTGCCTCCACTGAAATGGTAGTTAAACTTCGATGACCCGGAACTCTGCCGCCCGGAGCAGCCGGTTCAGGACCGCGAGGCCCACGCCCTCGCCCTGCGGGCACCGGACGTACACCTCCTTCACGCCGAGCGCGTCGGCGGTGCGCAGGTCGTCGAAGAGGTGCTCCGCCTGGGTCAGCGGGTCTCCCTCCGCCCCGAAGGGCAGGGTGCGGCAGCGCACGAGGTCCTCCTCGCCGTCGAAGACGAGGGCGGCCGTCTCTGCCGGGTCCTTCGCGTTCACATAGTGCGCGAACCCTTCCGCGGTGCCCTTCAGGACATAGACTTCCGCGTTCGGGGAATAGTGCTTGTACTTCATGCCGGGGGACGCCGCCACGGCACCCTCCGCCATCTGGCCGAGGACCGCGTCGTCCACTTCCACCTCTCCGAGGACCTCGAAGAGGTCGTCCGGGGTGACCCGGCCGGGCCGCAGGATGCGGGGCACCCGGGTGCACAGGGTGAGGACCGTGGACTCGACGCCCACTTCACAGGGGCCGCCGTCCACCACTGCGGATATCTTCCCGTCCATGTCGTGCAGGACGTGCTCCGCCGTCGTGGGAGACGGCATGCCGGAG
>CAJGDU010000259.1 GCA_904502175.1 Clostridiaceae bacterium | reverse complement strand
TCATGAACGGCACGACGCTCGCTGACCTTTTTGGCGAACGCGGCATGAAGGCGGCCACATGGATCGTACTGATGCTGGCCACCATGATCGGGGACACCTCCGTCATGAAGCTGTATGACATGTTCTTCGATCACTGGGACGGCCTGACCTCTCCCCCGGACCGACTGGCCCATAAGTTCCACGGACCACTCTACAAGAAGGACGCGATCCGCGCATACGCCTCGAATCATGTCGACTCGGTATTCATGGAGATGCAGACGGCGACCGCACAGAAACTCAACGAGAAATACCACTATCTGGACCCGGATACTTACTACTTCTGCCGTCGCGCCAACCGGACCGTCGAGACAAAGCACGGTTACCACCGGATGGCAAGGGGTGCCTCTCAGCCCACGCTCAATGTCACCCTCTATTTCCTCGGCCACTACAAGCCGAAATCCATTCGCGCATTCGGCGACGACAAAAACTGGTACCCGAACGACTCTCTGGTCAACACCCCCGGCATGTCTGCACCGTTCAACGCGCCCTCTGAGGACCTCGATGACATCCGGCAGGCCAGACCCGGCATCTGGACCAACCTTCCCGTCGAGCCGCTGAAAGACCACATGTCCTGGATCGGCACCGGAGAGAAACGGGACGACTTCTATGCTTATTTCGACCGTATGCTCGAGGACTTCCGGGCCCTGAAATAAGCACAAAAAGAATAACCAGTTGGAGGATAAAAGTATGAGTGATTACGGAGAAAAAACGCGGGGCCGCATCAAGACCGCGCTCGAGGAACTCCTTGAGAACGGCCCCGGAAAAGGACTGACGGTGTCCGCGCTGCTGAAGCAGTCCGGCGTCGCCCGCAGCACGTTCTACGTCTACTATGAAAACTTCGAGGACCTGCTCGAAGAACTGGCCACCGACTATGCCGCCGAGGTCATCCGCCTCATCCGGGGCAACCGAAGTGAGGGTGCCTCCTGGGCAGACAGCTACCGGGATGCCTACCGCATTTTTATCCAGTTCATCGACCAGCACAAAAAGGCCTATGCCATGCTGCTGCGCACCCCGCGCGTGGAGCGCGTGTTCCTGGAAGGCATCCAGAAGTACCTGTATGACCAGTACCTCGCCGACTTCCCGGACCGCAAGCCGAAGCTCCTGCGGTACAGCGCCTATGCCTGCACGAGCTATATCTACAGCATCCTCCGCCTGTGGGCGGAAGGCGGCTTTACGGAGAGCCCGGAGGAACTGGCAGCGCTCCTCCCCGACTCCATCCAGATCGCCACCGACCTTTACGGAGAAAAATAAAACACAAAGAACGAACAATCGGCCGAAGATTGTTCGTTCTTTCTCTTTTCCCTGCGATATAATGCACGGGATCGATGACCGGACAACAGGGCAGACCGCCCGGGAAAGGAACCGTTTATGGCTGTTCAAAAAACCAACTTTCACTTTCTCTCTGCCTCCAAAGAGAATGTCACGCTCAACTGCTTCAAGTATGTCGATGAGACCAAGATACCGGTCGGGGTCGTGATCATCACACACGGCCTCTCCGAGAACATCGAGATGTTCGAAGACCAGGCGGTCTTTCTCGCGGAGAACGGATACATCTGCGCCGGCATGGATTTTCTGGGCCATGGCAGCACCAATGGCCCCGGGTGTGTCGGGATCACGCCGGACGACACGAACGAAGCCATCTGGAAGGACATGTTCACCCTTTACCGGATGCTGAAAGACGAATACCCGGACCTGCCCATGTTCTCTTTCTCCCACAGTATGGGTTCCATGATGGTCCGGACCTTCCTCGCCATGTACGGCGATCAGCTCGATTTCAGAGCCTGCTTCTTCACCGGCGACTCCCACCTGCCGTCCTTCACTCACCGGCTCGTCCCCGCGGCGAACCTCCTCGGACGGCTCCTCACCCGCTACCCGGAGGACCTCGAAAAACGTCGGGCCTCCTTCCACCTCACTGACTATGGCCAGCATCCGCCGTTCTATCGCCGCGTCCCGCTGTTCTGGCTTTCTTTTACACAACAGAACATCATCAACTACATCAACAATCCCTACAGCGGCGGCGCCAACGCGGACATGCGCCATGTCATCACTTTCGTGGTGAAAGCACTCTCCTGTTTTGCCTATGCGGATATGCCCGGCTGGGCTGAGAAGATCCCGGACAGGACTGTGCTCCACCACGGCTGTGGTCAGTGGGACGTGCCCGGCCTCCTCGGTCTCGGCCCGAAGCTCATCCACCGCGATCTGCTCAAAGCCGGCAAGAAGACCGAGCTTCACCTGTAC
>CAJGDU010000258.1 GCA_904502175.1 Clostridiaceae bacterium | reverse complement strand
GGAACCCCAGGCCTGGGAGCAGCCGGTGGCGTTCGCCCAGTAGACCCGGTCTCCGAAGAGCTGGGTGAGGAGTTTCGCGTAGGGCGTTTCGCCGCAGCCGGCGCAGGCGGCGGAGAACTCGAGTAAGGGCGTCCGGAACTGACTGCCCTTGACGGTGTAGGGGTCGAACACATCGCCCTTGGACGACGTCTTCAGCGCGTATTCCCAGCCGTCGGAATTCTCGTCGGAGAACTCCGCGGGCACCATGTTGAGCGCCTTGTCCGGCTTGGCCGGGCAGACGTTCGCGCAGGAGCCGCAGCTGGTACAGTCGAGGTTGGAGACCTGAAGCGTGTAGAACAGGCCTTCCGCCTGCCTGCCCTTCGCGGGAACGGACCGGAAGCCGGCCGGGGCCGCCTCCACCTCTTCCGCGTTCAGAAGGTACGGCCGGATGACCGCGTGCGGACAGACGTACGCGCACTTGTTGCACTGGAGACACTGCTCAGAGTCCCACGCGGGGACGAAGGTGGCAATGCCCCGCTTCTCGAACGCGGTCATGCCCATGTCCATGACGCCGTCCTTGTAGTCGGCGAACTTGGAGACGGGCAGGTCGTCGCCCTTCTGCGCGTTGACCGGGTCCAGGATCTCCCGGACCACTTTCGGCACCTTGCGCTCGGCCGGCGCCTCGTCTTCCGCGTCCGCCCACGCGGCCGGCACGTCCACTTTCCAGAGGGCGTCCTGACCGGCGTCGATGGCGGCGAGGTTCTTGTTGACCACCTCTTCGCCCTTCGCGAAGTACCGCTTCGAGGCAGCGTCCTTCATGTAGCCCACCGCGTCTTCCACGGGGATGACCGGCAGGAGTTTGAAGAACGCGGACTGGAGCACGGTGTTGTAGTGGGAGCCGAGGCCCAGTTCGCGGGCGATGGACACCGCGTCGATACAGTAGACGTTCAGTCCTTTGCGCGCGATTTCACGCTTCTCGCGGGCGGGCAGGTGGGCGTCGAGCTCCTCAAAGCTCCAGGGCGTGTTGATGAGCAGCGTGCCGCCGGGTTTGACCTCTTCGGCAATGTCGAACTGCTCCATGTACGTCGGGCTGTGGCAGGCGACGAAATCGCCCTGCTTGACGAAGTAGGAAGAGCGGATGGGCACATCGCCGAAGCGCAGATGGCTCTTCGTGATGCCGAAGCTCTTTTTCGCGTCGTATTCGAAGTACGCCTGGGCGTACTTGTCCGTGTGCTCGTTGATGATGGCCACCGTGTCGTGGTTCGCGCCCACGGTGCCGTCTCCGCCGAGGCCCCAGAACTTGCAGCTCACGACGCCGCCCTCGTTGAAGTAGAGCGGGCCCTCCTCCGGCAGGGACAGGTGCGTGACGTCGTCCACGATGCCGATGGTGAAGCTGTTCAGGGGTTCCTCTTTGGCGAGGTTCGTGTATACCGCGGCAATTTGTGCCGGGGTGGTATCTTTCGAGGAGAGACCGTAGCGGCCGCCCACGACTTTGAGGTCGGCCCGGGCTCTCAGCGCCGCGCAGACGTCGAGGTAGAGCGGGTCGCCCGCGGCGCCCATCTCCTTGGTGCGGTCGAGGACCGCGATGGCTTTACAGGTGGCCGGGATGGCGTCGACGAAGCGGGTGATGTCGAAGGGACGGTACAGGTGGACCTGGATGAAGCCGACCTTCTCGCCTTTGGCGTTCAGGTGGTCCACGACCTCTTCAATGCACGTGGAGACGGAGCCCATGGCCACGATGACCCGCTCCGCGTCCGGTGCGCCGTAGTAGTTGAACAGGTGGTATTCCCGCCCGGTGAGGCGGCTGATGTCCGCCATGTAGCCCTCGACAATGTCCGGCAGCTCCGCATAATCCGTGTTGTTGGCCTCCCGGACCTGGAAGTAGATGTCCGGGTTCTGGACCGTGGCGCGGAGCATGGGGTGCTCCGGGTTCAGGGCGTGGGCGCGGAAGGCGTCCAGCGCATCCATGTCGATGAGCGCCCGGAGGTCTTCGTAGTCTATCTGCTCGACCTTCGCGATCTCATGGGAGGTGCGGAAACCGTCGAAGAAGTGCATGAAGGGCACGCGCGACTTGATGGCGGCGAGGTG
Source organism: Clostridiaceae bacterium (assembly GCA_904502175.1). GTDB lineage: Bacteria > Bacillota > Clostridia > Oscillospirales > Acutalibacteraceae > RUG420. Next base: position 217 of record CAJGDU010000258.1, on the reverse strand, counting down.
CGCCACGCCCGCGAGATCCATGACTTCCTGGACCGAGCCGGTGGCGATCATGCCCCAGCCGGTCTGGCGGCAGTTATAGATGTCCGAGTGGTCGCCGAAGATGGACAGGGCATGAGTGCCCACGGTCCGGGCGGCCACGTGCAGCACGGCGGGGTGCCGCTCGCCTGAAATGCGGTGCATGGTGGGGATCATGAGCATGAGGCCCTGGGAGGACGTG
>CAJGDU010000257.1 GCA_904502175.1 Clostridiaceae bacterium | reverse complement strand
CGGCCGGTTTCGGAACCCTACCGGGTCTACTCCCGGAACAAGCGGACGGTCACCGTGCTGGAGACGGAACACTTTGGGGAAGTCACCCAGATCGAAGTGGGCGCCATGCTGGTGGGACACATCGTGAACCACCCCGTCCCGGGCGGCGTCTGTAACGCGTATACCGAAAAAGGATATTTTGAATTCGGCGGCTCCACCATCGTTCTGCTGACCGGACCGGAGGTCCTGGTCGACGAACGGCTGGAAGCTGCCCTTCAGGAGAAAACGGAAGTCCATGTGCGCATGGGCGAACCCATCGGAAAGGAAAGAGCATGAATCACATCAAACGTTTACACGAGTACAACAAAGACCGCTACCCCTACCTGTCCCGGCTTCTGGTCGGGGCCATCATGTGGTTTGAACTGTATTTCATCGTCATCCTGAACCAGGGCGTCGTCTGGACCGACATCCGGCCGGTCCTCGGCTGGCGGGAGGCGCTGGGCGCCTTCACCCTGTTCTGCTTCCTGTGGTGGCTCCGCATTGCGGACGACCTCAAGGACGAGGAGACGGACAAGGTCCTGTTCCCGGACCGGGCCCTGCCCACCGGACGCATCAACCGCAAAGAACTGCAGTGGTTCTGCGTCCCGCTCATCGCCATCCCCCTCATCCTGAACCTCATCTTCATGCCGAACCGGTGGTTCTGCCTGTTCCTCTACACCTACGGCTCGCTGATGGCGGTCTGGTTCTTCCAGAAACACAAGATCCAGCCGAACCTGCCGGCGGCGCTCTTCACCCACAACCCGGTGCAGATCGTCATGAACCTCTACACCCTGTCCTACGTCGTCATGGTGTATGACCTGAAATGGGTCACGCTTACCAACTTCCTCGCGGTCTTCACCCTGTACTTCCCGGCCCTCATCTGGGAGGTCTCCCGGAAGATCCGTGCCCCGAAGGACGAGACGGACTACGTCACCTACTCCAAACTGTTCGGCTATAAGAAGGCCATCAACTTCGTTCTCCTCGTCACGTGGATCGACATCATCACGAACTTCATCCTGGTCTGGAACCTCAGCAAGCTCTCCGTGGGCATCCTGCTCCTGCTGGTCCTCTGGATGAGCTGGAAGTTCCTTCAGTTCAAGAAAGACCCCGAAAAGTGGACCATCGTGTCCAAGGTGGAAAACTACATGTTCCTGCAGGAAGGCACCATGATCCTCACCATTGTCGTCTTCCTCATCTTCGGCTATATCGGCTGGTAACGTTTTGAAAGAAGGTCTACTTTGAAAGCAGAGAACTTGCAAAAACTCCAGCAAAACGGATTCCCGGTCCCTCCCTTCACGATCGTGAGGGGAGAGGCCGCTTTAGACCTGTCTTTTTCCGCGGCGGAGACCTTTGCGGTGCGCTCGACCTTTGAGGGCGAGGACGCCGACGACTCATCCTTCGCCGGTCAGTTCGACACCTTCCTGAACGTCCCCCGGGAGGAGGTCCCGGAGGCGGTGGCAAAGGTGCGCGAGAGCTATCAGAAAGAGACCATCCGCGCCTACAAGGAGGCACTGCGGAAAAACGCCGGCACATCGCCCGAGGACACGGACGCTGTCAGACTGCAGGCGGCCAGCGCGCCGGTCCTGGTCCAGGAGATGCTCCACCCGGACATGGCGGGCGTTGCCTTTTCCGCCAACCCCGTCGGCCTGCTCAACGAGATCGTCCTCGTCGTGGGCGCCGGCCTCGGTGACGCCGTCGTGGAGGACCGCGCCGACACCACCACGTACTACTACAACAAAGATGACGCCCTGTACTACTATGAGACCCAGGGCGATTCGCCCACCCTCGACAGCGAACTCCTGGAGAAGGTCTGGACGCTGGTGCAGGGGGTGGAAGACCTGTACGGCCGGCCCATGGACATCGAATACGCCATCTGCGGCAAAGACGTGTACCTGCTGCAGGCCCGGCCCATCACGACCCTCTCGGGCAGATCGCCCATCATCCTGGACAGCTCGAACATCGTGGAGAGCTATCCCGACCTGACCCTGCCCCTGTCCCAGAGCTTCGCAAAGGAGATCTACTACGAGATCTTCCGCGCCCTGCTGGTGCGGGCCACGGACAACGACCCGGTCGTGGGACGGCTGGAACCGTCCCTGCGGGACATGGTGGCCATGGCCAACGGCAGGGTCTATTACCGCATCACCTCCTGGTACGACGTGCTGCGGCTCATGCCCTTCTCGGACCGGTTCATCGCCATCTGGCAGGAAATGCTGGGCGTGACGAACAAGACGGTGGACTCGGACTTCTCCGTCGGCATCCGGACCAAGGCGGTCATGCT
>CAJGDU010000256.1 GCA_904502175.1 Clostridiaceae bacterium | reverse complement strand
TGTAAATCATGTGGACCACAACTCCTTCCTCACGGAATATATTTGGCTTGTTGTCAGCGCGAAAACAACGTTGACACACTATTAACAAGTTCCATAGAAATATGTTCTCATAATTCGTTCAACTAGTCAATGCTTTTCCCGGCTTTTTTGAGGCCTTTTCCGGCCGTTCTCCGGGATTGACCAAAGCTGTTCGCGTATGGTATAATCCACTTGTTCGAACAACAACATCGTCACCACAGTCGAACTGTTAGAAAGAGAGGAAACAATGGCTTTCTTGCGTATTGCCGCTCTGGTGCTGTTCGCGGTCTTTTCCGCGGTCCATCTGTACCACAGTTACCGGGAAGAGCAGGACAAACGGAAGTACACGAAACCGTTTCTTTTGCTGTTCCTTCTCCTGTATTACATCTTTTCCGTCGTCGGAGGCACCGGGGTCAACACCTACCTTTTACTGGCGCTCATCACGAGCTGGCTGGGCGATGTGCTCCTCATCCCGAAGGGCCACGCCTGGTTCACGGCAGGGGGCATCAGCTTCGGCGCTGCTCACATCTTCTTCATTCTGGTCTATACGGCCCACATCGTCTTTGAAGGCATGCTCTGGTGGCTCGTCATTCCGGTGGCCATCCTCTACTTCGCGGTGGCCTTTGCCGTCATCCGCGCGGTCATGCCCACCACGCCGAAGATCATGGTCGGCCCCATGTACCTGTACCTTCTGGCCAACGCCACCATGAACACCTTCGCGCTCATGCAGCTCATCACCAACCGGTCCGCCGGCGCCGTCGTCGCCTACATCGGCGCGCTGCTGTTCTTCATCTCGGACTGCACGCTGTTCCTGGTCCGGTACTACAAGAAGAACGAAGACCTCATTTTCCACAAACACTTCACGGTCATGCTGACCTATCTGCTCGGCGAGCTGCTCATCGTCCTCGGCGTCCTCGCCCAGAGCGCCTGAGCCCGCCCGACCACAGCTTTCTGAAAGCCCTTCCGTCCCGGAAGGGCTTTTTATAATCTTCGTTGCAAAAGCAGGGGCGATATGCTACAATGATGAAGAATTAGCCTTCGCTAACTCAAGCTTTCAACGATGGAGAGAAGGAACCAACTTTTATGACACTGAGAGAACTGGAAGTCGGAAAGACCGCGGTGGTCACCAACGTCGGTGGCGGCGGCGCTTTGCGGCAGCATTTTCTGGATATGGGCATCCTGCCCGGGACCCGGGTCCAGCTGGTGAAATACGCGCCCATGGGAGACCCCATGGAGCTGCGCATCCACAGCTATGAGCTCACCCTGCGTCTGGCGGACGCCGCGAACATCGATGTCGCGGTCTGTGCCGACGATGAGGAAGAAGCCTCCCCGGTCGGCGAACGCTGGCGGCCGGCAGACCGCTTCCGCGGCCACCATATCCAGCACCCCGGCCTCGGAGAAGGCGGCAAATATCACGATAAAGAGAACGAGAATCCTCTTCCGGAAGGGGAGGTCCTCACGTTTGCTCTCGCGGGGAACCAGAACTGCGGAAAAACGACGCTGTTCAACCAGCTGACCGGCGCCAAACAGAAAGTCGGCAACTTCCCGGGCGTCACCGTCGAACGCAAAGACGGCGCCATCAAAAAGCATCCGGAGACCCTGGTCACCGATCTGCCCGGCATTTACTCCATGTCACCTTACACCAGTGAGGAGATCGTCACCCGCCAGTTCCTTCTGAACGAAAAACCGAAGTGCATCATCAATATCGTGGACTGCACGAACATCGAGCGCAACCTGTATCTCACGATGCAGCTTCTGGAACTCGACACCCCCATGGTCGTCGCCCTGAACTTCCTGTCGGAAGTCGTGGACAACGGCGGCGCCATCCATCTCAATGAGCTGGAAGACGCCCTCGGCGTCCCGGTCATCGGGGTCAACGCCCTGACCGGAGAAGGCGTCGACGAACTCATCGACCACGCCATCCACATCGCCCGCTATCAGGAGAAACCGCCCCGCAGAGACTTCTGCGACGAGAACGACCACGACGGCGCGGTCCACCGGGCCCTCCACGCCATCATGCACCTCATCGAGGACCACGCGGAGCGAGCAGAGCTGCCCCTCCGGTTCGCGGCACACAAGCTGATGGAAGGGGATCAGCGGGTCGAAGAGGCGCTGCATCTCGACGCCAACGAGAAGGAGGCCATCGAACGCATCATCGTCCAGATGGAACAGGAACGGCACCTGGACCGCTCGGCCGCGGTCGCGGACATGCGCTTCGAGTTCATAAGAAAAGTCTGCCGCGTCTCCGTCGTGAAACCGAAGGAGACCCGGGAACAGCACCGCAGC
>CAJGDU010000255.1 GCA_904502175.1 Clostridiaceae bacterium | reverse complement strand
GCCGGCATGGCCATTGCCCAGACGGCAACGTCTTTGCCCCACGGGCTGAGCTACGGCCTCACCTACGGCCTCGGCGTGCCGCACGGCCACGCCTGCGGACAGTTCCTCGCGGGCTATCTGCGGGAGGCGGCGGAATCCGACCGCGCAACGGTCCTGGAGGCCGCCGGCTTTGCGGACCTCGCAGACCTGAACCACTTCTACGACACCGTCTGCGGAACCGTGGACGTGCCCGAAGACCTGCTGGCCCGCATGGTCTCGCAGCTCGCCGCGAACAGCGCGAAACTGAAGAGCGCGCCGTTCCCCGTGGACGAGGACGTCCTGTGGCGCATCGCCCGCGGAATGTAAACCCTGCGGTTGTATAAATAATAAGCAAATGATATAATTATATGATTTGATTTTCCGTTCATTTCGGAGGGACCACATGTATAAGAAATCCATTTTTTCCTGGCTCAAGCACTGGGACTTCATGCTGCTCGACTTCCTTGTCATGCAGCTCAGCCTTGCGCTCGCCTACCTCATTTTCAAGGGCGGCTTTGTCTACTCGTCCGACGTCTACCGCGTCGTGGCGGTGTCCCTGTTCGTGTCCCAGTTCCTCGTGGTCTTCTTCCTGCAGACGTTCAAAAACGTCCTGAAACGGGGCTATTACCTCGAGTTTGTCGCGGCGGTCAAACACATCGTCGGCGTCGTGCTTCTGGACCTCGCGCTGCTGTTCTTCCTGCACTACAGCGGCCTGTTCTCCCGGAAGGTCTACGTCACCATGATCGTCTTCTACTTCATCTCGTCGTATCTGGCCCGCATCTGTCACAAACTGTTCCTCTACAAAACGAACAAAGTCACGGAGGGCAACCGCTCCGTGTTCATCATCAGCACCTCCGACATGGCCGACTCCATCGTCGAGAACTTCAACCAGCCCCAGTTCCACAACCTGAAGATCGTCGGGCTCCACATCATGGATGACGTGGCTCCGTTTTCCGATTACGGCGATTTTCCGGTCCTGGGCGCGGACGATGACGCGCTCGACTTCATCTGCCACGGATGGGTCGACGAAGTCTTCATCCGGGTGCCGGAGGGCGTCAACGTCCCGAAAGTCCTGACCGACGAGCTCATCACCATGGGCGTCACCGTCCACACCTGCATCGTCACGCCGGAGGACATCGGGTCGCTCTATGTCGAGCGCTTCGGCAACTACACCGTTCTGACCAACAGCGTCAAAATGGTCACCTACCAGCAGATGTTCTATAAGCGCATCCTGGACATCGTCGGCGGCATCGTCGGCACCCTCATCACACTGCTCATCGCCCTGTTCATCGGGCCCCTCATCTTCATCAAGTCCCCGGGCCCCATCTTCTTCAAGCAGACCCGCATCGGGAAGAACGGCAAGAAGTTCAAGATGTACAAGTTCCGCAGCATGTATATGGACGCGGAAGAGCGCAAGAAAGATTACATGGCCCAGAACAAGATGGACGGGCTCATGTTCAAACTGGATGACGACCCGCGCATCATCGGTTCCGAGAAAAAAGGCAAAGACGGAAAACCGAAGGGCATCGGCAACTTCATCCGCAACACCTCACTGGACGAGTTCCCGCAGTTCATCAATGTCCTGAAGGGCGATATGTCCATTGTCGGCACCCGGCCGCCCACCGTCGACGAGTGGGAACAGTACGACCTCAAACACCGGGTGCGAATGAGTATCAAACCAGGGATCACCGGCCTCTGGCAGATCAGCGGCCGTTCCGATATCACCGATTTCGACGAAGTCGTCAGTCTCGACTCCGAGTACATTCAGGACTGGAACCTGGGTTCCGACATCAAGATCATCCTGAAGACGATCGTCGTCGTTCTGAAACGCGAAGGCGCCGAATAGTCCGCGCCGGAACAGATAGGAGTTTTCAACTATGGCAAAAGGAAACCGCGGCAAAAGCCAGCACCGGACCTCGGCAGACTTCCTGCTGGCCTCCGGCGCAAACGCACCGTTCAACTATGTGGAGTCCTTCAAGTCTCTGCGGACCAACCTCAATTTCATCGCCGCAACAGAGAAGCTGAACACCATCGTTCTGACCAGCGCTATCCCGGGAGAGGGGAAGTCCAATACGGCCATCAACCTCGCCATCGCGCTGGCGGAGGACAACAAGTCCGTCGTGGTCGTGGACTGCGACCTGCGGAAACCTTCGCTGAACCGCTATCTGAAGCTCGGCAGGAACTTCAAGGGCGTGACCGACATCCTGACCGGCAACGCCACCATCGAAGACGCCCTCATCCAGTTCGAAGATCTGAAGATCAATGTCCTGGTGGCCGGCGCCGTTCCGCCGAACCCCT
>CAJGDU010000254.1 GCA_904502175.1 Clostridiaceae bacterium | reverse complement strand
GTTCGCGCGGAAGTAGTCCACGAGCTCTTTGGTTTTCTCCGGGGACATGGCGCCGCGCCAGACGGTCTCGCAGCCCCGGCGGACGTTGGCTCCGGCGGACATGACGATGCCGCCGAAGAGGTCCATGTCCGGCCCTAAGACGGGTCCTATCTGCGAGGCGCTCCGGCCCGTGCAGACGACCATTTCGTGGCCGTTCTCCTGCGCCTGTCGGAGCGCTTCTCTGGCCGAGTCCGGCATGGTGCCGTCCCGCAGGAGCAGCGTGCCGTCCAGGTCCAGGAATACAACTTTTTTGTTCATATGTTTTGTCAGCTTTCTTGTAAGGTTTGGGTCTCCGGTTCTCTCAGGTTATACCGCCAGCGGAACACGGCCACGCCGATGATGATGACGTAGCCCAGGATGCTGAGGGCATCCGGTATCTCGCCCCAGGCGAGCAGGCCCCAGAGGGCCGCGAAGAGGACCTGGGCGTAGTCGAAGACGGATATTTCCTTGGCCGGCGCGTGGGCGTATGCCGCGGTAATGGAGAACTGGCCGCCCGCTCCCCCGCAGCCCGCGAGCAGCAGGAAAATGAGCTGCTGCGTGGTCATGGGGTGGTAGTTGAAGATGAGGTACGGAGCGGTCACGAGGAGGGTGAACGCGGAGAACACGAAGACGATGAGCGCGTTGCGCTCGCCCTGGTGCGAGAGCTTGCGCACGTACGTGTACGCGGTGCCCGCGGCGAAGCCCGAGAAGAGGCCCACGAGGGCCGGCAGGCTCGCAATGCCCGCGGTCGGTTTGATGACGAAGCACGCGCCGACGAGGGCAATGAACACACTCCCCCACTCCACCTTGTTCGGCCGTTCTCTTAAGATGAAATAGGACATGGCGATGGCGAAAAACGGGGACATCTTGTTTAAGATGTTCGAGTCCGCCAGCGCCAGGCGGTCGATGGCCCAGAAGTTCGCCACTATGCCCGCCGCGCCGAAGACGCAGCGCAGGAGCAGCGGCCAGCGGGAGTCTTTCCGCATGTGGAACTTCTCGTCGCTCCTGGCCAGGGTTATGAAGGCCAGGACGAACGCCACGATGTTGCGGAAGAAGACTTTCTGGATGGAAGGCACATCGCCCGAGAGCTTCACGAAGAAGGTCATGAGCGAGAAAAAGAACGCCGCGGACAGTACGTAAAGTATGCCTTTCGCCTTCGCGGGAATACGGCTGGTACGGGTTGGCATGGCGCTCCTCCTCTCGTTTGACTTGCTACATTATAGCATATAAAATAACAGTGTAAACTCGAAAAAAGGAGTGGTGTTATGTTCCTTGCAGCCAACACCGTTTTGCTCATCTATCTGTCCGCCGCGGTGGTCCCCGCGCTGGTACTGGGCGTGTACGTCTACCGGAAAGATCAGCGGGACCAGGAGCCCGTCGCTCTGTTGGCGATCTGCCTCCTCATGGGCGTCTGCGCCGCCTTCGCCTCCATTGCCCTGGAGGGCCTCGGCATGACGGCGCTCACCCTCTCCCAGGTCGACCAGACCACGCCCCTCGGCATCATGGCGCTCGCCTTCGGGGTCGTTGCCGTCGTGGAAGAGGGCACGAAGCTGTTCTTCCTGTACATAAAAACCTGGAAGAACCCCAACTTCGACTTCAAGTTCGACGGCATCATCTACGCCGTCTTCGTCTCCCTCGGCTTCGCCGCGTTCGAGAACATCAAGTACGTCTTTTCGTACGGCCTCGCGGTGGCGCTTCCCCGTGCCGTCCTCGCCATTCCCGGCCACATGACGTTCGCCGTGGTCATGGGCGTCTTCTACGGACGCGCCAAGTACCTCGAGAACCACGGACAGCCCGGGAAATGGCTTCACATCTTCCTCGGCTGGTTCTTCGCCGTCCTGCTGCACGGCTTCTACGACACCTGCGCCATGCTCGGCACCGCCGAGTCCTCGCTGGTCTTCACCGTGTTCATCATCTTCATGTACCTCCTGGTCTTCGGCCTCATCAACCGCGAGTCCCGCCAGGACTACAAACTGAACTGACCCCGCGCGAGCAGAGCGTACCCCACGCGAACTGAACGTACCCCACGCGAGAGGCCACAGCACACGAAAACCCGCAATATACGAATAACCACAATAAAAAGGCACCCCCGCTCCCGCGGGGGTGCTCTTGTTTTTCCCTCACCACAAGCTGCCACAAAGTCGGTCTCACCAACACCCTCCAGTCCGGCCAGTGCTATGTCCCAGGAGCGGTTCCACAGACGCCCTTCAACCCAGCCAGCACTGCGCTTCTTAGCCAGTACCAAAGCCCTGCTCTGAGGGCAAGGCTTTGCTTCATGTAAAGGCATTCTGCTTGTCG
>CAJGDU010000253.1 GCA_904502175.1 Clostridiaceae bacterium | reverse complement strand
TCTCGTCCCCGAGGCTCCGGTCTTCGACTGCAGAGAGAGCGGCTCCACGCTGCGGTTTCTGCTCCCTCTGGCGGCGGCCCGCTGTGAGCGTCCCGCCTTCACCGGCAGCGGACGCCTGCCCGAGCGCCCGGTCCGGGAACTTCTGGATGCCATGGCCCCGAACGGGGTCTCCGCCAGCGGCGACAGGCTCCCCTTCTCGCTGGAAGGCACGCTCCGCCCCGGCCTCTTCGAACTGCCGGGCAATGTGAGTTCCCAATATATCACGGGCCTGCTGCTGGCCCTGCCCTCTCTGGACGGGGACAGCGAGATCCGTCTGACGACGCCGCTGCAGTCCCGTTCATACCTCGACATCACCCTGCACGCCCTGAAGCGCTTCGGCATCCGGGTCAGCGCTGTGCCGGACGGCTGGCGCATCCCCGGCCGCCAGAGCTTCCGCAGCCCCGGTACACTGGTCGCGGACGGCGACTGGTCCAACGCGGCTTTCCCGCTGGCGGCCGGCGCCCTCGGAACGGGGTCGGTCTCCGTCTCCGGGCTCTCGCCGGACTCTCCCCAGGGTGACAAAGCCTTTCTTCAGGTCCTGGAGGACGCCTTTGGCGTCTCCGTCCGGGAGACCCCCGCGGAAGACGGGACCTGCACTTATACAGTCGTGCCTCCGGCGCGTATGACCGGCGGCACCATCGATGTCACCGACATCCCCGACACCTTCCCCATCCTGGCGGTCCTTGCCTGCAACGCGGAGGGACCCACCCGCTTTGTCGGCGGAGAACGGCTCCGTCTCAAAGAGAGCGACCGCATCGCCGCTGTCGCCGACCTCATCCGCAGTCTGGGAGGCGCCTGTGAGGAGTCGGAAGACGGGCTTCTGGTCCGCGGTATCGAGGAGACCGGAGGACTGAAGGGCGGCACCGTGGACGGTCACAACGACCACCGGATCGTCATGGCGGCCGCCATCGCCGCTTCCGGCTGCACCGGAGAGGTCCTGCTCACCGGCGCGGAAGCTGTCAACAAATCTTACCCATCCTTCTGGGATGTATTTCGTCGTTTAGGAGGGATCGCCCATGTCGTCTGACCTTGGCATGACCTTAAAGCTGTCCGTGTTCGGCAAGTCCCACGGAGACGCCATCGGTGTCACCGTCGAAGGACTGCCCGCGGGAGAAGCCATCGACCTTGCGGAACTCCAGGCCTTTCTGGACCGCCGCCGTCCCGGCACGGGAGAACTGACGACGCAGCGGAACGAGGCCGATGTGCCGGAGTTCCGGTCCGGCGTCACGGAGCAGGATGCCTCCACCCTGGTCACCAGCGGCACACCGCTCACGGCTGTCATCCGCAACACGGACCAGCATTCGAACGACTACAGCGAACTGCGGGAGAACCCCCGCCCGTCTCACGCGGACTACACCGCATACCTCAAGTACGGGGAAACGTTTGACATGCGGGGCGGCGGGCCGTTCTCCGGCCGTCTCACGGCACCCATGTGTATTGCCGGCGGCATCTGTCTGCAGATGCTCGCGCGGCGGGGGATCTTCATCGGAGCGCACATCGCGCAGGTCGGAGAGACCTTTGACCAGCCCTTCCCGCTCTACCCCGACGAAGCGCTGTTCCGGGAAGTCCGGAGCAGGAATCCGGCGGTCGTCGACCCCGCGGCCGGCGAAAAGATGAAGGACGAGATCTATCAGGCCAAGATGGATCAGGACTCCATCGGCGGCATCGTCGAATGCGCCGTCATCGGCTTCCCGGCCGGCGTCGGCGGACCCATGTTCGACGGCATCGAAGGGGACCTTGCCAAAGGGCTCTTCGGCATCCCCGCCGTCAAGGGTCTGGAGTTCGGCAACGGGTTCGCTTCGGCAGCCCTGCGCGGGTCCGAGAACAATGACGCGTTCGTTCTGAAGGACGGGCACATCGCCACCGAGACCAACCGCTCCGGCGGCATCCAGGGCGGTATTTCCAACGGCATGCCTCTGGTGTTCCGGGTGGCCCTCAAGCCCACCCCCTCCATATCGAAGCCTCAGAAGACCGTGAACCTTGCGCGCATGGAAGAGACCGAACTCACCATCAAGGGGCGCCACGACCCCTGCGTCGTCCTGCGGGCGGTGCCCGTCGTGGAAGCCGTCGCCGCCATCGTCCTCACAGACCTCCTGCTCGGAGAAGGAAAGCTGGTTTGAATATGAGCAACGAGACCAAAAAAGACCTGGACGCTCTGCGGGAAGAGATCAACGGCATCAACGAACAGATGCTGGACCTGTTCCTGCAGCGGATGCGGGTCTCCGGCGACATCGCCGAATATAAAAAAGAACACGACCTGCCCATTCTGAACAAGGGCAGAGAACGGGAGATATTGGGA
>CAJGDU010000252.1 GCA_904502175.1 Clostridiaceae bacterium | reverse complement strand
CATGGAAGCGCCCTTCGCCATGCCGGACGACCACCTGCTGGACTTCGTCATTTTCCGCAGAACGTCCTCCTGGCCCGCCATGTTCTACCCCATGATGGTGAACTGGCAGATGAAGGGCGACCACGTCAAGTACGGCTTCGTCGAGTACTACCGCGGCAAGAAGATGACCATCAAGGCCCGCAAGCCCTCGCAGATCAACGTGGACGGCGAGTGCCACGCGGTGGACGGCACCACCCTCGAGCTCATCGAGGACGGCCTCACCTTCGTCATCCCGCGCGACTCGAAGTACTTCGAGCAGAAGGCCTCCGGCGAGCTGAACAACAACATCAAGGTCGGCCCGCGCAACAAGGGTCCGCTGAAACTGATGACCTCTCAGTACACGCCCTTCAACATCCGCATCAACCACGGCCTGTTGCGGCTCCTCAACAAAGACCGCAACTACCTCAAATAAAAATGAGCCGCCCGGCCGGGCGGCTTTTTTATGCTTATCAATAATCCCAGAAACTGGAATACGGCTCCTTGACCGGTATCGTCACCCCAACGTCCTTCAGCTTCAGATCGTTCCCGTTCGTGTCGGCGTAGTGGATGGTGTAGCTGGGACCGAGGTTCTCGGTAATGGTCTGCTTCACGCTGTCGAGGATGGCGGCGTAGAGGTCTTTGAGCTCGAAGGCGATGTACTCCTTGTTCTGCTTCGCGGGGAAGCCGGTGAAGAGGGAGCTCTTTTCATTCCACCAGATGGTGCACTTCATGGTGTCCAGCTTGATGGCGGAGGTGGAGAGGTTCCAGTTCGTCTCGTGCTGCAGGCCGTCGAGGAGTTTACCGACGGTGAGGGTGTCCCGGTAGTGCCACTGGACGGTCTTCCAGGAGTCCACGTTCCAGATGAACAGGGTGACGGTCCGGTCGCCGGGGTTCAGCACCTTGCCCGGCACGTAGTATTCGACCGTCTCGCCGGAGGAGAGCACGCCCTGGTTTTTGCCGGCGCCTTCCCGGAACTGGGCCTCGTCGGCAACGGCGGGGTTGTAGCTGCCGTCGGCTGCCGCGTCGGGGTCGACGGGCTCTTCGTCTTCGGCCGCCACGGCGGTGGTGGTGCGGCGGGTGTAGTCGCCGCTGCTCTGCACGTTTTCCATTTTGGAGCAGCCGGCAAGGGCGATGAGCAGGCACATCGCCAACAGGACCGCAGTCAAAGCCTGCGTCAGATGAAACTTCTTCAAAAACCACGCCTCCTTCCGGTCTCTCTTTTCTTCATCATACAAAAAAGCGGGGTCCCGCGCAATTGCTTTTATGTATTAAAAAATATATAATGAGGACTTGTGGAGGTGATTCCTCTTTGGAAAACCAGAATGCGCCTTACGGGCGCGTCAACACCATCTATGACATGCCGGACGGCGGACTCGGTTCGTCGCAGCCCATGACCTCCGGGACCCGCAGGGAACTCCTGCTGGTCAGCGGTGTGCTGGGGCTCTGCATCCTGGCATTCTACTTTTTGAGTGAGTGGAGCGGGAAGGTCGTGCTCCAGGGCGTGAACGCGGGGGTCATCCCGTACACGCACAGCATGCAGCAGGTCATCCAGATCCTGTACACCATCCTCACCATCCTCGTGCCCTTCGCGGTCGGCGCCTTTTTCATCAAGCGCATCCAGAAGCGGGACGAGCTGCTGCTCCTCGACAGACCGAAGTCCCGCACGCTGTTCCTCGAGGCCTTCGGCATCGGGTGTGCCGCCATCATCGCGGCCAACCTCATTACGTCGGCCCTGGTGGCCTTTGCCGGCGGGTTCGGCGTCGAGTTCGACAGCTACAAGCCGGAGAGCCCGACAGGCGTCTCGCAGATGCTGTGGATGCTCCTGTCCAACGCCATCGTCCCGGCCATGGTCGAAGAGTTTGCCCTGAGGGGCGTCATCCTGCAGTCCCTGCGGCGCTACGGCGATGCGTTCGCGGTCTTCGCGAGTGCCATCATCTTCGCCATGATGCACGGCAACATGACCCAGGCCCCCTTCGCGTTCCTTTTGGGCGTGGTCCTGGCCATGCTGGTCATCATGACCGGAAGCCTCTGGACCTCTATGGCGGTCCACCTGTTCAACAACACTTACTCGGTCCTCATGACCACCCTGTACGACCGGGGAGACGACCAGCTCACAGCCATGGTCACCGTCTCCGTCTACACTCTGTTGGCGATCTACGGCGTCATCGCCCTGGTCTACTTCTTCGGCATGCACGGCGGCCTGAACCACCTGCGCAACCGGTTCCAGCCCGGCGGCCCCTCGCCGGAGGGCATCCGCCTGTACCGCCGGCAGGCCTGGCTGTACACCATCATTTCGCCCACCATGCTCGCGGCCCTCATCATCTT
>CAJGDU010000251.1 GCA_904502175.1 Clostridiaceae bacterium | reverse complement strand
GTCGCGCTGAAACTCTGCTGCGCCCTGGAAGGGGCTGACGAGGAAGTCATGCAGGAGTTCGCCGACATTGCCGCCATCGGCACCGTCGCGGACATGGTGCCCCTGACAGGGGAGAACCGGAAAATCGTCCGCTACGGTCTGCGGCTTCTGAACAGCTTCCAGAAACCCGGCATCGAAGCCATCCTGGAGAAAGCCGGCCTCTCCGGCAAACAGCTGGACTCCACCAGCATCTCCTTCGGCATGGCGCCCCGCATCAACGCCGCCGGCCGCATGGGCAGCGCCGAACGCGCGCTGGACCTCCTGCTGGTCGACGACCCGGAGGCCGCCCAGGAAATGGCCGAAGAGATCAACGACATGAACGCGCAGCGCCATTCGGAAGAGGACAAGATCTACAAAGAAGCTGTCGCCTGGCTCCAGGCGCATCCGGAGGAAGCCCATCTGCCCATCCTCATCGTCAGCGGGAAAGACTGGCACGAAGGGGTCCTCGGCATCGTGGCCTCCAAACTGCTGGAGCGCTATCTGCGCCCCACCATCGTCCTGACCGACCGGGGAGACCTGTGCAAGGGCTCTGCCCGCAGTATAGAAGGCTTCTCCATCTACGACGCCATGAACGCCTGCAGAGACCTGCTCAACACCTTCGGCGGACACGAACTGGCCGCCGGCATGAGCATCCTGCCGGAAAACCTCGAAACCTTCCGGGAACGCATCAACGCCTACGCCTACGCGCAGGACACGGTCTATCCCGCCACCCATATCGACTGCAAGCTCAACCCCGCGGGCCTGTCTCTGGACCTTCTGGACTCGCTTCAGATGATGGAGCCTTTCGGCACCAGCAACGCAAGCCCGGTGTTCGGCCTCTTCGGCATGGTCATCGACAGCATCCAGGGCATGGGCAACGAAGGCCGTCACAAACGCATCCTCTGCCACAAGGACGGCGCGGAGAACGCGACGGTCAGCGGCGTGTTCTTCAACCGCCCGGACCTTCCGTATCAGGAGGGCGATAAAGTCGACCTGGTGGTCACGCTCGGACGCAATGAGTTCCGCGGCAATGTGAGCCTCTCGGTCTTCATCCGGGACATCCGTCCCGCCGGCACAGACGACACCGCCATGGCGGAGTCCGAACGGCTGGTGGACCGGCTGCTGGCAAGGCAGCCGCTGAAGCGGGAAGAGGCCAGTCGCCTCTGGCCGGACCGCACCTACTTTGCCGGTGTCTACCGGTACCTGCAAAACCACGAAGGCCTGCCTTACGCGGCCTATGAATACATCCACAGCAAACTGCAGCCGACGGGGGAGAAGGCTCCCCTCTGCAAGACCCAGGTCACCCTGCTCGCCATGCGGGAACTGGGCCTCCTGAACGTCGACAACGGCGGACTCATCCATCTGCCGAAGCAGGAGCAGAAAGTGGATCTGACCGACGCACCGGTCCTGAAAACCCTGCAAAAACTGGTGGTGAACTGAGTTATGCCAAGCGGCAAGCGAAAAATCAAATACAATGATCGCTTCGATGAGCTTCGTCTTCTGATGGCGGGGTCTTATTCGCCTGCCGAACAGGAGCTTGTCGTCAAGGCATATGAGCTCGCCGCGGAGGCCCACAAGGATCAGAAACGTTATTCCGGAGAGCCTTACATCATGCATCCGGTGGCCGTTGCCCGCATCCTGTTCGACCTCGGCATGGACCACCAGTCCATCATCGCCGCCATCCTGCACGACACGGTGGAGGACACCGACCTCACGCTGGACGACCTCCGGGCCACGTTCGGGGAAGACATCGCCCAGCTCGTCAACGGCGTCACCAAACTCGGTAAAGTCCCGTTGGCCACCCATGAGGAGCAGCAGGCCGAAAATGTCCGGAAGATGCTCATCGCCATGTCCCAGGACATCCGGGTCATCATCATCAAACTGGCGGACCGCCTGCACAACATGCGGACGCTGGAATATATGCGGGAACAGAAACAGAAGGAGAAGGCGCTCGAGACGCTGGAGATCTACGCGCCCATCGCGCATCGCCTCGGTATCAGCTCCGTCAAAGAGGAACTGGAAGACCTCTCCATCCGCTACCTGGACCCCTACGGCTACAACACCATCGAAGACCTTCTGAAGCACAACAGCGAGGTCCATCCGACCCTGGTCCGGGACACCGTCGACCGCGTGCGGGAGCGCATCCAGAAAGATATTCCCGACGCCGACGTCAACGGCCGCCGGAAGAGCATTTACGGCATTTACCGAAAGATGTTCATTCGCGGGCACTCCTTCGACCAGATCTACGATGTCTACGCCATCCGCATCATCGTCAATACGGTTGCGGACTGCTATAACGCCCTCGGCATCATCCACGACCTCTACCATTCG
>CAJGDU010000250.1 GCA_904502175.1 Clostridiaceae bacterium | reverse complement strand
CGGAGGTCATCCTCCATGGCGGCCAGTTCCTCGCCCTTGTTGATGTGAGAGACGCCGTTGATGAGGGTGTCGTACTGCAGGTTGTGCTTCGCCTGCAACAGGAAGTATTCGTATTCGTTTTGCACCTGCTCCTCCGGCACCTCAATGTCGTAGAGCTGTACGAACTTGTTGAAAGCCTGTTCCTTTGTCATGAAATGACCTCTCTTTCAGGGGCGGGGGTATCGGTGAGCCCTGCTTCGGTGGTGAGCAGGGTGGAGGCGACGGAAGCCGCGCTCTCCAGCGCCAGGCGGCTGACCTTGACCGGGTCGATGATGCCGCTCTTCACCATGTCCACATAGGCGTCCGTGTCCACGTCGTAACCGGTGCCCTTCGGCTGCTTCTGCAGGTGGGCGAGGACGGCGGGGCCGTCGAGTCCGGCATTTTTGGCGATCTGCTCCGCGGGGGCCTTCAAAGCCTCCAGCAGGACCTTCGCGCCGGTCTGCTCATCGCCGCTGAGTGTTTCGGCGAAAGCGCCGAGGTCTTCCAGCACGTCTAAATAGGCGATGCCGCCGCCGGCGACGATGCCCTCTTCGAGGGACGCGCGGGCTGCGTTGACCGCGTCTTCCACGCGCATCTTGCGCTCCCAGAGTTCGGTCTGGGTCTGGCCGCCGACGTCGATGACGGCGACGCCGGAGACGAACTTGGCAAGGCGCTCTTCATAGCGCTGTTTATTGAATTCGTAGTCGGTGTTCTCCACGAGGTACCGCAGTTCGCTGACGCGCTTTTCGACCGCTTCCGGGTCTCCGCCGGCGCCGGTGATGACCGTCTGGTCCTTCGTGACCTTGACGAAGTCGGCGGTGCCGAGCTGCTCCCGCGTCACCTTGCGGATGTCGAGACCGAACTTGTCGGAAATGTACTGGCCGCCGGTCTGGACCGCCAGGTCCTCCATGCGCCACTCCCGGCCCTCGCCGTAGTTCGGCGCGACGATGGCGCACATGTCGAACTCCAGCTCATGGGTGGGGTTGTTTAAAAGCAGGAGGGCCTCTGCCTCGGCGCCGTTGCAGACGACGAGGATGGGCTTTCCGTCCTCCGCGCAGAGCATGAGGGCGGGGACGAGGTCCTGCGGGTTGGAAAACTCTTTATCGGTAATGAGGATGTAAGCATCTTTCAGCTCACAGACGGTCTGGTTCTTGTCGGTGGCCATGTAGGGGGAAATGAAGCCGCGCTCGAAGACGATGCCCTCCTGGATATCCAGCGTAGTCTCGTACTTGCCGGTCTCATCGACCCGGACCACGCCTTCGGGTCCCACCGCATCGAGCGCTTCGCCGACCAGGGCGCCGAGGTCCCGGTCTTCGCAGGAGATGGCGGCCACGCTGGAGAGCTCCTCGCGGGTGGAAATGCGGATGGCGTTGTCATGCAGCAGCGCGACGGCCTTGCCGGCCGCTTTCAGGATGCCCTTCTGCAGGGCAATGGGGTCGGCGCCGGCGGCCACGTTCTTGAACCCTTCTTTCAGGATGGCCTGGGCCAGGATGGTGGCGGTGGTGGTGCCGTCGCCGGCTTCGTCATTGGTCTTGATGGCAACGGACTTCATGAGCTCCACGCCCATGTTTTCCACCGGGTCCTCCAGCACGAAGGCGCGGGCAATGGTGACCCCGTCATTGGTGACGAGGACTTTGGCGCCGGCCTGGGCGCGGTCCGAGTAGTCGGCGTCCCGCACACCTGCTTTCTGGTGCATGGACACGTTGCGCCCCTTCGGACCCAGGGTGGCTTTGACGGCGTCGGCCAGCTGGTCGATGCCCGACATCATTCTCCGGCGGATGTCGTCGCCGAACGTAATGTCCTTGCTCATTGTGGAAAGGACCTCCATAGACTGAAAAATAGGGCAGGCCGTCTGACCTGCCCTTAATAATTATACTATAAAACTTAGAACTTCGCCATCATGTCGTTGAACTTGGCAAGCTCTTCGGGGTCCATGCCGTAGCCATGCTCTTCGGTCGGATACTCTTCGTCCTTGACGTCGTCGAGCCAGCCCATGTACGCTTCGCAGAGGAAGGGAAGGAGCTGGGCATAGGTCTTGGCGTGGGAGGCCGGAGTGGGCATGACACCGTAGGTGTCCATGTCGACCATTTCGGAACCGTCGCACTTCGCGCCGCCGGCAATGGAGATGACCGGTACGCGGAGTTTCTCGGCGATGGCCTGAGAGACCTCGCGCGGAGTGAGCTCGATGGTCATGGCGCCCATGCCGTTCTCCTGATACTCATAGCCCCATTTGAAGATGTTGAACGCATCTTCCGCGGTCTTACCGACCTTCTTGTAGCCCGTGGCGTTGGTCTGCCAGCCGGAGATGGCGCCGATGTGGCCATAGGTGGGGACCCAGTTGTCGGACATGTACTTCAGGACTTCATTG
>CAJGDU010000249.1 GCA_904502175.1 Clostridiaceae bacterium | reverse complement strand
TTCCGATACTTCTCAACAGCCTTCCAGTCGACGTTTCTTTCATCGTTGTTGACCGAGGGAAGGCGGTAGCCGCACATGCTGTCGCCGGTAAAGCTGCGGTCCAGAAGGACGCGCAGGTCGGTGGTACGGTATGCGGAGTGGGAGAACTGATAGACTTTTCCGCCCTTCTTTTCCGCGCCGACCCCTCTGGCGATGAGTTCCGGATAGGAGTCGCGGACCAGTTTCCACTGGGTCTTGCTGTAGTCATGTTCCCAGTTGTAGTCGGCAAGGGCATAGCCGGATGCGACACTGTCGCCGAAGCAGGTGTAGACAGGATATTTCTTGCCGGATCTGGTGTTGGCCGAATAGGCGAAAGCCGAGGTGGTCAAAAGGATGACCATCATGGCCACGGCGGTCAGGGCCAGGATAAGACGTTTCATCATTTTCATGGTGTTTTCTCCTTTTTTTGCGTTGGTTTTTGAAGAAATATTACGCATCTATTCTAACCGATGGGAAAGGGTTTGTAAACAACAATTTAACAATTTGTTCATAATGACGAAAGGCGATGCAAACGCAAAAAAGACCCCCGGAAGAGCGTTCTTCCGGAGGTCTTTCTTGGTATTAAGATACGGTCGCTTTCCCGCGCTCCATCCGGTCCAGCGCGCCGCGCAGAGCGGGCGCCAGCAGGCAGACCGCGAAGATCTTCAGCGCGTCTCCCGGCAGGAAGGGCAGGACACAGGCGGTCAGGGCCAGCTTCAGCGAAGCATGGGTCAGGATGAGGAACCACGCGGTGCCGAAGGCGTACAGGATGACCGTGCCGAGGAGCATGCCGAGGACGGGGAGTCCGAGGGCCAGGCGTCTGTTCCGGCTTTTCTTCGGGAGAAAGAGGCCGCTGCAGAGCGCCAGGGGAAGATAGCCGAGGAGGAACCCTCCGGTCTTCCCGAAGAGGACCCCGATGCCGGCCTGGTAGCCGGAAAACACCGGGACCCCGACCATGCCGAGGCACAGGAACACGAGGGTGGCCAGCATGCCTTCCACCGGTCCCGGGACGGCGCCTGCCAGCATGACGGCCAGCGTTGCCAGGGAAAGGGGGACCCCCGCCGACAGCGGGACTGCCAGAGGCGACAGCACGCAGATGACGGCCGCCATGACAGCTATGAGGGCGACACGCCGGGTGGGGAAGCTCCTTTGCGATTTGTTTTCCATTGAAGTTTATTTCTCTCTTTATTCCGCAACTTTGAGTTTGATGATGAGTTCGCCGGCTTTGACGTTGTCGCCTTCGCTGACGAGGACGCTCTCCACGATACCGTCCATGCGGGCGGTGACCGCGGTCTCCATCTTCATGGCCTCGACCACGGCGATGACCTGGTTCTCCTCGACCTTGTCGCCGACTTTGACGTGGATCTTGGAGACGAGACCCGGGATGGACGCGCCGACATCGGACTTGTCGTTCGGGTCGGCCAGGGTGACGGCCTTGACGGAAGAGGAGGCGTTCGGGTCGGGGACCGTGACGGTCCGGGCGGTGCCGTTGAGTTCGAAGTGGACGTCCCGGGTGCCGTCATCGTGCAGCTCGCCGAGGCCAAGGTATTTGATGACCAGGGTCTTGCCGTCTTCGATGTTGATCTGGTTCGTCTCGCCGAGAGCAAGTCCGTCGAAGAAGACATGGCTGCCCATGCGCATGATGTAACCGTACTCCTGACGGTGCCGGCAGTAGTCTTCCACGACTTTCGGGTACAGGCACCAGGAGATGACCATCTGGTCGGACGGGTCCGGTTCGAACTGGGCGACCTGTTCGCGGGCCCAGTCGAAGTCAACGGGCTCGAGCAGTTCGCCGGGGCGGCAGGTGATGGGCTCTTCGCCCTTCAGGACGACCTTCTGCAGGTCTTCCGGGAAGCCCCAGGAGGGCTGGCCCATCATGCCCTTGAAGTAGGAGATGACGGAGTCCGGATAGCTGAGGTCCGCGCCCTTGGTGCAGATGTTCTCCGGGGTCAGGTCGTTCTGGACCATGAAGATGGCGAGGTCGCCGACCATCTTGGAGGACGGGGTGACCTTGACGATGCCGCCGAGCATGTCGTTGACGGTCTTGTACATCTCCTTGACTTCCTGGAACCGGTCGCCGAGGCCGATGGACTGGACCTGCGGGTACAGGTTCGTGTACTGTCCGCCGGGGATCTCGTACTTGTAGATGTCGGTGACAGGGGTCTTGAGACCGGCGTCGAAGCGTTTATAACGTCTGCGGACATCCTCCCAGTAGTCGGTGAGCTGCTGCAGGCGGTCGAGGTCCAGACCTGTGTCGCGCTCCTGGCCCTGCAGCGCCGCCACAAGGGCGTTCATGGAGGGCTGGGAGGTGAGGGCGGACAGGGGGGAGATGGCGACGTCGACGACGTCTACGCCGGCCTCTGCCGCCATTAAGTAC
>CAJGDU010000248.1 GCA_904502175.1 Clostridiaceae bacterium | reverse complement strand
CCACATTGCCCTGGCATCCGTAGGTGTGTGAAAAGGCCTTCGGAGCCTCTCCTCCAAAGCGTTCGGTCAGGAGGCGGCGGACTTCCGTCATATATTCAAATTGCCGGTTCAGCTGCTCCTGAGACACTGCCAAAACGGTCACCAGCTCTCGTAAAAATAGTCATAGTATTTTACCATAGATAGGCAAAAAATAAAAGAACTCCTTCCCGTTCGGGAAGGAGCTTTTTCGGTTTATTGGTATTCTGCCCGCAAATCGCCCCGGTAGACTTTCTGGGGGATCCGGAAGGTGACGGGACCCATGTAGCCGGGGGCCACCTCATAGCTGTCGAAGCAGAGCACGAGCGTGCCGTTTTTGTCGAAGTAGAAGTCCTGGTTCGGGTCGATCTCGTCGAAGTCCTCCTCCGGAATGTCGGAGTCGAGGAAGTAGGAGACGTCCTCGTCCGCTTTCATCTGTGCCCGCATCTGGGCCTTCACGCTGTCGGACAGGTGGGCGATGTATTCGTCCTTTTCAAAGAGGTCGGAGAGGATGACGCACTCCCCTGTTTTCTTATCAAAGGTGTAATAGTCCTCGAATGTGCCCGTATCGGCCCCCTGCTCGGTCTGTACGACCTTTACGCTGTACCAGCGGTCTGTATTGGCCAAAACCTTGTAATCGAGCTTCAGGGCGCCGTAGGAGCCATCTTCGTGTTCCGAGCGGAACCGGTCGGCCGCGGCTTCGTTCAGGGCGTCGATCTCTTTGCTGACAGCGGCAGCCGCCCCGGCGTCCGGCCCCTCGGACGAAACGGCCGGCGTTTTGACCGAGAGTTCACTGTTGCCGAGGTCCTCGGCATACTCCCGGAACGTGACCGCCTGGAAGACCGTGCCCAGGACCGGCACCTCACTGAGGGCACGGGCCACCGGGTAGGACGTGTTCGGCAGGAGCAGGAAGACGGCCAGGAAGGCCGCCGCTATCGTCGCGGGGATCTTCCAGTACCGGCGGCGACGGACGGGCTGTGCCTCCGGCAGTTCGGCCAGGGTGTCCTCGACCATGTCGTGCATCGCCTGCGGGACTTCGAATGCCTCTTTTTCGCTCCGGGCAAGTTCGCGGAGTCTCTCATCAGTCTTCATAGGAAAAGCCCTCCTTCGTCAGTTCATCTTTCAGCAGGGCCCTGCCCCGCTCCAGCTGTTTGCGGACCGCGCTCTGCCCGGCGCCTGTCACCTCGGCGATGTCCGCCGTGGACAGGTCCTCGTAGTAGAACAGCAGCAGGACGGTCCGGTACGGGTCGGCAAGGCGGTCCAGGGCACTCCAGAGCACCGTCCTGGTGTCGGTGGCGGCTGAAGGGTCGGGCACCGTGGGTTCCTCGCTCTCCCCGGGCTCCACGACGCGGACACGTTTGCGGCGGCGCAGTTCGTCCCGGCAGCAGTTGACCAGGATGCCGAACATCCAGGCGCGGAACTTTTCCGGGTCCTCCAGACGGTCCAGGTGTTCATACGCCTTCAGGATGCTCTGCTGCACGCAGTCGAGGGCATCGGCCTCCTGCTTCATATAACTCATGGCCAGCGCGTACAGAGACGCCTCGTTTTCCCGGACCCGGGCAGAAAACCATGCTTTGTCCGGTCTCATGCTGTCACCTCCGTGTTTGGCGGACGGTCCCGCCGTATTCAATCGTGAGACGAAGGAGCTCCCCGTTTTGTGACAGGGATGTCTCTTTTTATTTGGGCGCAGAAAAACACCGGCAAAAGACGGATGTCCTGCCGGTGTGGTTTTCTGTGAATTAGGGTTTCGGAAGAGTGGATCAAAGATCTTTGATTCCGTTCAGAAGCTCTTTGAGCTCGGCGGCTTCTTCTTCGTTCAGCGTAACGCCTTTGCCCATGCGCTCATGTTCCGGTGCCCAGTCACGAATGTCGAACTTCGGTTTGCCGCCGTTCCAGGAGACCTTGTTCAGTTCCTTGGTCCAGCCGCGGGCGTTCTCGGAAAGAACACCAAACTCCTCAGTGATTTCATAAGTGAATTCCGGCATGTTCTAAACTCCTCCCTTTTAAAATTATAATATTATATTAGATATTATAATATAAAAGAAAACCCGCGTCAACACGCGGGTTTTCGAAGTGTCAAAAGATGACCTTATTCGTTGATGGCGATAACAACGCCCGAACCAACCGTACGGCCGCCTTCACGGATCGCGAAACGAAGACCTTCTTCGATAGCGATGGGAGTGATGAGCTCGACGTCCATTTCGACGTTGTCACCAGGCATGCACATCTCAGTGCCGGCCGGAAGGGTGATAACACCGGTAACGTCGGTGGTTCTGAAATAGAACTGCGGTCTGTAGTTGTTGAAGAACGGAGTATGACGGCCGCCTTCATCCTTGGTCAGGACGTAGACCTGGCCACGGAACTTGGTGTGGGGGTTGATGGTGCCGGGTTTG
>CAJGDU010000247.1 GCA_904502175.1 Clostridiaceae bacterium | reverse complement strand
TCCATCCAGCTCCACACCGGCGGCATGTGCCATCTGGACGCGGAAATGTCCCGCCAGGGCATGCGCGAGCTGGGCACGGAGGACCTGGACGTCGTGTTCCTCGAGAACGTCGGCAACCTCGTCTGTCCCGCTGAGTTCGACACCGGCTCCGCCGAGAACGTGGTCATCCTGTCCGTCCCGGAAGGCGACGACAAACCCCTCAAGTACCCGCTGGTCTTCACCAAGTGCAACGTGGTGCTGGTCAACAAGATCGACGCCCTGCCGGTCTTCGACTTCAGCCTCGACAACATCCGCGAGTACGTGGGCAAACTGAACCCGAACGCCGTGGTCTATCCCATCTCCGCCAAGACCGGGGAAGGGGTCGACGCGTTCTGCGACTGGGTCCGTGCCCGCGTGAAAGAGCAGCAGGCGTAAAGGAGGAAGCACCATGCCCGAATTCAGAGTCATCAACGTCAATGTGGGCGTTTTCGACAAGAACGACCGCGTCGCCGACGCGAACCGCGCGAAACTGAAAGCCCAGAAGACCTTCATGCTGAACGTCATGGCGTCTCCCGGAGCGGGGACGACCACCACGCTCCTCGCCACCATCGCGGCGCTGAAGGACAAGTATAAGATCGGCGTCATGGAAGCCGACATCGACGCCACCGTCGATGCCGAGACCATGGCCAATGCCGGCGTGCGCTCCATTCAGGTCCACACCGGCGGCGAGTGCGCCATGGACGCGGAAATGACCCGCCAGGCCCTCGAGGAGTTCCCCACCGAAGACCTCGACCTTCTGTTCCTGGAGAACATCGGCAACCTGGTCTGCCCGGCCGAAACCGACACCGGCGCCTCGAAGAACATCGAGATCCTCTCGGTCCCGGAAGGCGACGACAAGCCCCTCAAGTACCCGCTCATGTTCGAAGTCTGTCACGCGGTGCTCATCAACAAGATCGACACCACAGACTATTTCCCCTTCGACTTCGACGCGGTCGAGGAGCGCATCCACAACCTGAACCCCGACTGCAAGATCTTCTTCGTGTCCGCCCGGACCGGCGAAGGCATGCAGGAGTGGATCGACTGGCTGGACGCGGAAGTGGCCGCCTGGAACGCGTAAAGAATGACGACACCCCCGACATATTGTCAGGGGTGTCTTTTTTTCGTTATAATGCAGGTGGAATGACCTATACTACTTTGCGAGGAGGCATCGACTATGGCAGTCATGACAAAAGCGCGCACATCGCCCGAGGAAAACCAGAGAGAACGGGACAACCGGGCCCTGGCACGGCGCATCGCCACGGAGGGCATCGTCCTTTTGAAAAATGACGGCGCCCTGCCTGTCGCACCGGGCAAAGTGGCCCTGTACGGCATGGGTGTCACGAAGACCATCTTCGGCGGCACCGGCAGCGGAGAAGTGAACGCCCGCCGTTACGTGAACATCCTGGAGGGGTTCGAAAACGCCGGCTTCACGGTGACGTCCCGCCGCTGGCTGCAGGACTACGAGTCCGACTTCAAAGCCAAACAGGAGGCCTTCCTGAAAGAGATGAAGACCAGCTTCCTGAAGATCCGCAACGGCACCGACGCCAACAACATCCTGGGGAAGAGCTTCATCTATCCCTCGGGCCGCGCCGTGACGGAGGCGGACGTCAGAGACAGCGACACAGATACCTGCATCTATGTCCTTTCCCGGCAGTCGGGGGAGGGCGCCGACCGGAGACCGGAGGACTTCGTGTTCCTGCCGGAGGAGATCGCCCAGGTCCGGTTCTGTGCCGAACACTATGAAAAGACCATCCTCGTCATCAACGTCGGCGCGTCCATGGACCTCACCGGGGTCGCGGACCTGCCCGGCCTGAATGCCATCGTCTACATGTGCCAGCTGGGGGAGGAGAGCGGCAACGCGCTGGCGGACGTCCTGTCCGGCAGGGTGAGCCCCTCCGGCCATCTGTCCGACACCTGGGTGCAGAACTATGCCCAGGTCCCCTTCGGCGACAAGTTCAGCTTCATGGCCCCGGACCCGCTGCAGCAGGACTATGAGGAGGGCATCTTCGTCGGCTACCGGTACTATCAGACTGCCGGCGTCGAGCCCCGCTATCCCTTCGGCTTCGGCCTGAGCTATACGGACTTCTCCATCGAGGTCAAAGAGGTCTCGCTGTTCCGCGCCATCGTCACGGCGAAAGTCAAGGTGGCCAACACCGGCGACACTTACAGCGGCAAACAGGTGGTCCAGACCTATCTGTCCTGTCCGGCCGTCAAACTGGCCAAACCCTACCAGCAGCTCGCGGCCTTCGTGAAGACGCCGGAACTCGGCCCCGGCGAGAGCGTGGACCTCGAACTGAGTTTCGACCTGCGGGATGAGAGCTCCTATGACGAGTCCCTCCTGGTCTATATCCTCGAACCCGGCGACTACGTCCTTCGGGTGGGCGATTCATCCGC
>CAJGDU010000246.1 GCA_904502175.1 Clostridiaceae bacterium | reverse complement strand
GTTGTTCGCCAGGAGCGAGATGACGGCGGAGCCGATGGCCGAGGCGCCGATGAGGGCGGTGGCCACAGTCTTCTGGGTGGCTTTCCGCTTGTCGCCGGCGTCTTTCACGCGGGCGCCGCTCTCGTCGACGGGAGCGTGCTCGGCGTCGAAGTCTTCATCGACGACGGCCTCTTCGGTGTACTGAGGCTCGGCGTAGCCGGTGTTGGACCACAGGCCCATCATGCGGAACAGGACGTCGATGGTCTTGTAGATGAGCTGGGGCGGGGTGTCGCCGGGTTTGGCGGTGACCTTCGCCTGGTTCGCGGTCTTGCCGTCGGAAATGCTGGCGTACATGTAGTAGCTCTTGGAGCCGTCCTCGTTGGTCTTGGCGTAGACCTTGGTGAGGGAGGCGCCGAGGCTGGCCTCGCTGGTGTCGAAGGCACCCTTGGCCAGTTTGACGGCATATTCGTCAGCCTTCATGTCTTCCTTCGCGAAGGAGTAGGGGCTGAGGAAAATGACGCGGTCCATGTTGACGGACTCGGAAATGCTCTTCAAAAAGTCGACGGTCTTGGTGGTGGCCACGGCCACGGTCAGACCTTTGGCCCGCAGGCTCTCGATGACTTCGTTCATGGCGGCGGCATCGTAGGGAGCTTTCTTGGCGGGCGCCTCGGAAGGTACATCGCCCTCGGACGCTTCCGCGCGGGCTGCGGCGGCAGCACCGACGGCCACCTCGTCACCGGCCACGCCCTTCAGCGGGTCGTCGACGAACTCCGCAATGTCCAGGTTGTCCCGCAGGTACGGGAACAGGCCGTCTTCCAGCAGATAGTCGATGCGGGAGGCGTCGAGGGGCAGCACCACGAGGAGCTGGTCGTCGGCGTTCACCACATAGCCGGAGTAGAGGCCGTCCTGGGAGAGGATGGCGCTGGAGTCCACCGGCAGAAGGGAGTGGTTCAGCGCGGTCTCGGAGGACACCTGAGGTGCCAGCTCCTGGATGAGACGCTGGACCGCCTTCACCGGGCGGGCTTTGAAGGAGAAGGCGCTGGCCACGAAGGACTTGAACGCCGTGTAGAGCTCAGGCTGGCAGGCCAGAACGAGGATGTCCTCGTTCTCGATGGCCGTGGAAAGCGCCTTTATGAACTCCTTTTCCGAACCGTAGTTCGTGAACTTGAAGTCGCCGTCGAAAACGGCCGCGAAGTCGTTCTCGATGGCCTTCTGCGCGTTCGCCATGGCAACGGACACTTCGTTGCCGAGACACATGAGTTTAATATCCATAGGTCAGGTTACCTTCTTTCATGAAACGGTGGGGACCCAGTTGTCGGCGTCCTTGTAGGGGTTCTCTTTGCCGTTGGCGTCGTAGTATGCCTGCGGGTACCGGGGCGATTTGTTCGCTTTCACCTTGGACTGCTTGATGGTGGCGGACTCCCCTTCGCGGAGGAGCCGGCCCACGACCACGAGCCGGGCGCCGTCAAAGTCGCCGGCGCTGGTGGAGAGGGTGAGCAGCTTGTCCGTGGACTTGATGTTCACACCGGTATCGTACAGCCGACGCTGGTTGATCTGGTCGATGTAACCCGCGAAGGACTCCACGGTGCCGAGGTTCGGGACGGTGTAGTCGAAGACATAGCCGTTGTCCTGCTCGGGGGCCGCGTTGGAAATGAAGACGCCGTAGACCTTGAACTGGTAGGTGTTGGTCAGGGTGCTGTACTCCAGGATGGGAGCGCTCAGGAACCCGGCCTTGTTGCGGTAAATGTCCAGCTCCCCGAAGACCCGGGGGTCGTTCTCGGAGTTCTGGCCGTAGACCACGGTGTTGAGGTCCAGTTCTTTGGCGTCGTTCTTCGTGCTGAGGAACGGGGTGCCGTAGGGGCTGGCGGTCTTTTTGAAGTTATGGTTCTGGTAGAACGTGTCGTTGTCCGTCTGCACGACCGGGTAGCCGATGTTGGTGCCCGGGACGCGGATCCAGCCGGTGAGGTCCTGGTTCTGCGCGTAGAGCTCGCCGAACGCGGGACTGATCTCCGCGGGGAACTTGACGTTCGGATACTTCTTCCGGACGGCGTCCATATCGTTCTGCTCGAGGCCTTCAACGACAAGGTTGTTGGCCTGCTCGAACTGACGGATGTTGATCTTCTGCTGCGCGTAGCGATAGCCGAGGAGGGCGATGCACGCCACGATGGCCAGGGCCGCCAGCGTAATGATGATGTTGCGGAGGACCTTCAGCGCGCCGCCCTTCTTCGGTTCGACATAGGTGGCGTCGAACTCGGCGTTGCGGGCGTTTGCGTCGAAGTCGGCCACAGCGGCGGCGGCAGCGGGGGCCGCGGCCAGGGTGGACCGCTCTTCATGAAGGACCGGGGCGTCGGCCGAGGTCTTGCCCTCGAGCGCCTCTTCCAGAGAGACACGGGAACCGGCAGCTTCCTCTTCCCAGGGGAAGGCGCCGTCTTTTTCCGCCTGTCTGGCAGCCTTGGCGGCTTCCTTCTCGGCGGCTTTGGC
>CAJGDU010000245.1 GCA_904502175.1 Clostridiaceae bacterium | reverse complement strand
CCGCCGGAACTGACGGATCGGAAGGGCATCCGCTTCCCCGTCGTGAAAAGCGGAGACGCGTACGAGCTTTTGAACTCCCGCCCCCTCTACCTCGCCGACCGGCAGGACGACCTGCCGGAACACTGCTTCCGGCTCCTCTGGTTCACGACGGAGTCTGAAGCGAAAGTCCGGGACGTCCTCGACGCCTACCGGACCGGCCGTCCCGCAGAGGGCGACTTCACCCGGGGGCTGTACTATAAAGGTGTGTTATAATGGTGGGGTACATCGCCACGGAAGAAAGGAAAACCGCGCTATGAGTGAGACCATTCGCATCAAATATTTCACAGACAAGATCGAAAAGCTGCGCTATATCGACGGCAAGTCCGACTGGATCGACCTGCGGGCCGCGGAGGACATCACCCTGAAACAGGGCGAGTTCCGGCTGGTGCCCCTCGGGGTCGCCATGCAGCTGCCGGAGGGGTATGAGGCCCACGTGGTCCCCCGCTCCTCGACCTTCAAGAACTTCGGCATCCTCCAGGTCAACTCCATGGGCGTCATCGACGCGTCCTACTGCGGCGACAACGACCAGTGGTTCATGCCGGTGCTGGCCATGCGCGACACGGAGATCCATGTGAACGACCGCATCTGCCAGTTCCGCATCATGGCGAACCAGCCGCAGATCGTCTTTGAGGAGACCGACCGCCTCGAAGGGGCGGACCGCGGCGGCTTCGGATCCACCGGAAAACAGTAATCCCGGCTTACCCATTGTAAGGAAACGCTTTTCTGTGTTAAAATAGTAAAGTCATACACAAAGTTTGAGAAACTTTTGGAGGTTATAGTATGAGTGAGAAAGTATCGGTGAAGGTCAATATCGGCACCGCTTCCACGGAACCCACTCCGGAAGCCCCCCGGTCGACAGAACCCGCACCGAAGAAAAAGTTCCGGCTGAACGGCATCCAGATCGGAGCCATCTGCTTCGTGGTCCTCTTTGCCATCATCTGCGCCGTCCTGTCCCCCATCACCGCCGCCAGCGGCACCCTCTGGGCCCTGTTCCCGCCGGTCGTCGCCATTGGTCTGGCCCTTATCACCAAGGAAGTCTATTCTTCCCTGCTCATCGGTACCCTGGTCGGTGCGCTCCTGGCTGCGAAGTTCAGCCCGGCTGCCACCATGGACTACCTCATCAATGACGCCATGATCTCTGCCGTCTCCGGCACCGCGGGCATCTTCCTGTTCCTGGTGTTCCTCGGCATCATCGTCTCCCTGCTCAACAAGTCCGGTGGTTCCGCTGCGTTCGGCCGCTGGGCACAGGAGCACATCAAGACGAGAGTCGGCGCCATGCTGGCCACCTTCGCGCTGGGCGTGCTCATCTTCATCGATGACTACTTCAACTGCCTGACCGTCGGCGCCGTCATGCGGCCCGTCACGGACAGCCACAAGATCTCCCGTGCGAAACTCGCCTACCTCATCGACGCCACCGCGGCGCCCATCTGTATGATCGCCCCCATTTCTTCCTGGGCGGCTGCCGTTTCCGGTTCTGTGGACCCGGAGACCGCCGGCATGAGCGGCATCAAGCTGTTCATGATGGCCATCCCCTACAACTTCTATTCCCTCATGTCCCTGGTCTTCATCATCGCCATCTGCCTGTTGAAGTTCGACTACGGTCCCATGAGACGCCATGAGTGGAATGCACTCAATAAGAACGACCTCTTCACTGAGGGTGAGCGCGCCGAGAGCGTGGAAGTCAAGTTCAACCAGAAGAGCCGCATCATGGACCTGGTCCTTCCGGTCGTCGTCCTCATCTTCTGCTGCGCGTTCGCCATGATCTATGTCGGCGGCTTCTTTGACGGCGTCGACCTTATCACCGCGTTCTCCGACACCGATGCGACCGTCGCCCTTCCCTGGGGCGCCATCATCGCTCTGGTGTTCACCATCATCTATCTTCTCTGCAGAAAACTCATCACCTTTAAGGATGCCATGAAGAGCGTTCCCGAAGGCTTCATCGCCATGATCGCCCCCATCATCATCCTCACCCTGGCCACTTCTCTGAAGAACCTGACCACCGGCGATGAGATCCTCAACGCCAGCGCGTTCGTCGAAGGCGCCATGAGCGGCGTGGCCGCCGGCCTGCAGGCTCTGCTGCCCGCCATCATCTTCGTCGTCGCCGTGTTCATCGCGTTCGCGACCGGTACTTCCTGGGGTACCTTCGGTATCCTTATCCCCATCGTCACCACGGTCTTCCACGACCCGACGAACCCCCTGTTCATCATGGGTATTTCGGCCTGTCTGGCCGGCGCCGTCTGCGGCGACCACTGCTCCCCCATCTCCGATACGACCATCATGTCCTCGGCCGGTGCGGAGTCTGACCACCTGAACCACGTCAACACCCAGCTGCCCTACGCGCTGACCGTTGCCGGCGTCTCGTTTGTCTCCTTCATTATCGCGGGTTACATCCAGAACGTCTGGTTCAGCCTGCCCATCGCCATCCTCCTGACCGT
>CAJGDU010000244.1 GCA_904502175.1 Clostridiaceae bacterium | reverse complement strand
GACATCCGGGACGACAACACGGTCCGCATCACCGGCAAGGGCAACAAAGAACGCACCATTTACTTCAACGACGCGTGCATCGCCGCCATCAACGCCTACATGAAGGTGAGGCCGGTGGACGGCGTCAAGGACAAGGAAGCGCTCTTCTTAAGCTCCCGGAAACAGCGCATCAGCCCGAAGACGGTCCAGCACATCGTTTACACCACGCTGGACAAGGCGGGCCTGCAGGGCTACTCGGTCCACAAGCTGCGCCACACGGCGGCCACGCTCATGTACCAGTACGGAGACGTCGACGTGCTCCTGCTCAAAGAGATCCTCGGCCACGAGAACGTGGGCACCACACAGATCTACACCCACGTGGTCAACGACCAGCTGAAAGCGGCCACAGACGCCAACCCGTTGAACAGACCCGTCCAGACAAAAACGGAGGACTGAAACAGTCCTCCGTATTATTATGGTTTAAAGTTTAAACTTGTCGAGCAGGTCCCGGAAGTCCGGCAGCTTCTCCTCGTGATAGGACAGCGCCGCGTCCACAAAGGACTCGACCACCTTGGCGGTCACCTTTAAACCTTCCTTGTGCTCTTCACCGGTCAGTTCCTGCGCTTCCCGGAACACATCGCCAAACTTCATGGGCAGGTTGCGGAACGCCTCGCCGAAGGAGTTGCCGTCCGTGGACATGAGCAGGTCGAAGATACGGTCGATATAGTTCTTGCGCTGCTCCGGCGTCGTATTGGTGAGCATGTTCTGGATGGCACGGTATGTGATCTCCGACGTGTCGTCCGGCTTTGCCAGGAGCGCCATTTTCTTCGGTTCGATGCTCCAGGAGAACACGTCGTGCTGCATGATGCCGCGCTCCGTGCTGTCGACGACCTTGAAGCCTTCCGGGTGTTCATGGATGCGGCCGATCATGGACTCCTCCGGAATGAAGGTGTCCAGCCGGTCGTTCACGCCGGCAAAGTCATGGCTCTTGATGTACGCATGCGGGAACCCGGGACCGTCGAAGTTACTGACGTGCTGCAGCTTGTCCTTCCACTGGTCCGGCAGGTTCACCGCCGTATAGATGGCAAGGTTGCCGCCCTTGGAGTGGCCGCCGAGCCGGAACGGTTTGCCGCCGTAGGTCTCGCAGATGTGCACCGCGTACTCCAGCGCCTTTTTCTGGGCCGGCACGTCCTCCATGAAGGACATATAGAAGTCTTCCTTCCAGCCGACGAGCGTGGAGTCGGTCCCGCAGTAAGAGATGTACAGCGAGTCGTCCGGCAGATGGATGGTAATGGCCGCGAACTGGATGACGATGTCTTCATCGAAGTCTTTCACAAAGTCCGTGACCGGCATGCTCGTGAACCGGTCCGCGTCGCTGAGGAGCTGCACAAAGGGCCCGTCGCCCTCAATGCGGAACTTCTCCTGCGGCAGTTTCTTCAGTTTTTCGCAGAGGGTCCCGATGGTTTCCTCGGGGCCGAATTTGATATCTTCGAACGGCATGTAGGCAAACCGCGTGAGCACCAGTCCGTCCACTTCGTTGAGCGGCTGGGCGTCGAGCGGGATATCGCCGCGCCAGTAGAGATAGTCGTGGATATTGGCCATAATTCAAAGTCTTCCTTTCGCATTTGGGCGATTCACATTCTTCGCTATTTTATCACCGCATTCAGAGCATCTCAAGAGATAAAGAATAAAATACAAATGAAATGGACAAATACTTGACAGTTACCCCTCAGTTGTATTATAAAATATAGTTGTATTTGATTTTGTTTCGACAAAGGTTTTTCCTTTGTCATGTATTGAACATCATTATACAAATGGAGTATGCACTATGGACAGAAGAATCCGCAAAACCAAGCAGGCCATCGTCACCGCATTTCTGGAACTGCTGGAAGAAAAGAAAGACATCGACAAGATTTCCATCACCGACATCACCAAACGTGCCGACATTTCGCGCAGTACGTTCTATTTCCATTACAACGGCACCTATGAGCTGGTCGATGAGATCTGCGACTCGTTCTCCAAAGAGATCTACAACATCATTCTGAAAGCCCATTCGGACATGCCCGGCGAGAATGGCTATCTCTTCATGTACAACGAGATCCTCGAATACCTCTACGACAACAAGACCACCACGCGTCTTCTGCTCATGTCCCCGAAAGAAGCGGACATGACCAAAAAGATCTGCGACGACATCTACAAACTGCTGACCATCTACTACCTGTCCAAACGGGAACCCGTCAGCAAGGAAGTCCTGAATACAACGGCCCTTTTCTCCACCTACGGACTGCTGTCCATCATCAAGGACTGGGTGGATACAGACTTCAAGCGCCCGCCGAAGGAAATGGCAGACATCACGTTCAACGCCATCAAGACCGCCATCGGCTTTTTCACCGAACGGTAAAACAATCAAAAAGCCTTCTCCGAATGGAGAAGGCCTTTTTTATTTCTCTTTGTGTCTCTTTCCGAGCCCGAAGGTATACCCCTGCGCCCGGCCGAGTTC
>CAJGDU010000243.1 GCA_904502175.1 Clostridiaceae bacterium | reverse complement strand
CGCGACCTTCATGCCGAAACCCATCTACGGCATCAACGGCTCGGGCATGCATACCAATATGAGTCTTTATGACCTCAAGACCGGCAAGAACGTCTTTGACGACCCGAAGGGCGAAAAGGGCCTCTCCAAGGAAGCCTACGCCTTCATCGCCGGCATCATGGAACACGTCAAGGGACTCGCGGTCGTCTCGAACCCGACCGTCAACTCCTACAAGCGGCTGGTCCCCGGCTATGAGGCTCCCAGCTATCTCGTCTGGAGCACCTCCAACCGCTCCTGCCTCGTCCGGATCCCCGCGAGCCGCGGCAAGGGCACCCGTGTCGAGCTCCGCTGTCCGGACCCGACCTGCAACCCGTACCTCGAGATGGCACTCTGCCTGGCCGCCGGTCTCGACGGCATCAAGAGAGGACTGGTCCCGCAGCCGGCCTATGACGAGAACGTCTTTGTCCTGAGCGACGAAGAGCTGAAGGAAAACGGCATCGACTGCCTGCCCGGCACACTCGAAGAAGCCATCGCGGAAGCCGAGAAAGACCCGTTCATCCGTGAGACCCTCGGCGCGCATGTCTACGATAATTACATCGCCGGCAAGAAGAACGAATGGGATGACTACCGCACCAAGATCTCTCAGTGGGAGATCGATGAGTACTTCATCAACTACTAAAACGAATAAGAAGGAGAATCGTTATGATTTACCCGGAAGGTTATAAAAGCAAATTATCGCAACGGGAAACTCAGTACGCGGTCAAGACCGTGAAAGATACGTTTCAGTTCAAGCTCAGCAAAGCGCTGAACCTGGACCGGGTAACGGCTCCCATCATGGTGACCAAAGCGAGCGGCATCAACGATGACCTGAACGGTGTCGAGCGGAAAGTCCACTTCACCATGAAGAACATCGAAGGGGAGGCCGAAGTCGTCCAGAGCCTCGCAAAATGGAAGAGAGAGGCGCTGTACCGGTACGGCTATGAGCCCGGAGAGGGCATCTATACCGACATGAACGCCATCCGCCGGGATGACGACACCGACAACCTCCACTCTCTGTACGTGGACCAGTGGGACTGGTGCCGGGTCATCCGGGAGGAGGACCGGACCCTGGAGTTCCTGCAGGGCATCGTCAAAAAAATCGTTAAGGCCATCGTCGAGACCAATGAGGTCGTCAAGGAGACGTACCCCATGCTCGGCTTCGAGATGAGCGATGAAGTCTATTTCGTCACCACGCAGGAGCTGGAAGACCGCTATCCGGACCTGACGCCGCGGGAACGGGAGACCGCCGTCTGCAAAGAGCACGGCACCGTCTTCATCGAACAGATCGGCGGCGCGCTGAAGAGCGGAAAGAAGCATGACGGCCGTGCCCCGGACTACGATGACTGGGCGCTGAACGGCGACATCTTCACCTGGAACGAACTCCTCGGCATCGGCTATGAGATCAGCTCCATGGGCATCCGCGTCGACGCGGAGAGCCTGCACCGACAGCTCGAACTCGAAGGCTGTCTCGAACGCGAGCAGTTCCCGTTCCACAAGGGCATCCTCGACGGCACCATCCCGCTGACCATCGGCGGCGGCATCGGACAGTCCCGTCTCTGCATGCTCCTTCTGGAGAAGGCGCACATCGGCGAAGTCCAGTGCGCGGTCTGGCCCGACGAAATGCGGGAAGAGTGCGCGGAACACGGCATTATCCTTTTGTAAGATCTATGTTTGATTCCATCCACGAAGAATGCGGAGTCTTCGGCATTTTTGAAACCAAAACGACGCATGTCGCACATACTGCTTACCTTGCCCTCTATGCTCTCCAGCACAGGGGGCAGGAAGCTTGCGGCATCGCGGTCAACGATGACGGCGTCTTCCGACACAAGAAGGGCAACGGGCTGGTCCCGGACGTGTTCACGGATGAGAAACTGGAGGCGCTGGGGAAGGGGAACATGGCCATCGGCCACGTCCGCTATTCCACGACCGGGGGCAAGGACCTCGGCAACATCCAGCCGCTGGTCATCCGGCACATCAAGGGCAACCTGGCCCTGGCCCACAACGGCAATCTGGTCAACGCGGATGAGCTCCGCCGCAGTTTTGAGCTCAGCGGCGGCATTTTCCACGGGACTTCGGACACGGAGTCCATCGCTTATTCCATCGTCTCCAACCGTCTGGACAGCAGGAGCACGGAAGAGGCGGTGGAGAAGACCATGGGCATGCTGAAAGGCGCCTATTCGTGCCTCGTCATGACCGCCACCAAGCTCATCGCCTTCCGGGACCCGAACGGCTTCCACCCGCTCTGTCTCGGGAAGACGGAGGACGGCTCCTGGGTGGTCACGAGCGAGTCCTGCGCGCTGGATACGGTCGGCGCGTCATTCGTGCGCGATGTACTGCCCGGAGAGATCCTTGTCATCTCGAAGGACGGGCTCCACTCCATTACGACTTACTGCGCGCCGAAGGAGAAGACCAGCCTCTGTGTCTTTGAATACATCTACTTTGCCCGGCCGGACTCGGTCCTGGACGGCGCTTCCGTCCACAAGG
>CAJGDU010000242.1 GCA_904502175.1 Clostridiaceae bacterium | reverse complement strand
TGGAAAATGCAGTGCAGGACCACGTGGAGCAGGTCCCGCGCAACGACGGTCTTTTCCTGCTGGTACTCATGGATGAGGAACTCCGGTTTGTAAAACAGGAACCGGCCGTCCGTGGCGAGGTCCAGCGCCCCCGGCACTGGCATGAGGTGGAACACCGCGGTGTCGAGATAGCGCATGTTCACGACGATGGTACTGCGGGACAGAATGATGATGCGTCGGGCGATCCGGTCGAGCCGCGCCTCTTCTTCGGTCATCTGGGGCTCCTGATATTCTTCCGGCATCCGTCGTCACTTCCTTTCCTTGTGCCTAAAGGGGTTTATAACTCGAACTCGTCGGTGGGGTCCGCGGACATGCCGCTCTTGTGGCGGTGGTTCATGAGGACCGCCTTGGCCTTCACGTTGCCTTTTTTGTTGGCATAGGTGAAGACTTCATCGAACACGCGGTCGATATTGTCCTGAAGAAAATCGAAATTCAGAATCTTGTGGAGCATGGCGTCGTTGTCGATGTCGACGAACAGCGTCAGCGCCTGTTTGGTATACCGGCGCAGATAGTCCTTCAGCACCGGGCTGTCCAGGTCGTCCGACAGGAGGCCGACCGCCGCCTGCAGCTTGTCCTCGAAGCGCGCGACGCTGAGGAACAGGTTTTCCGCGACCTGCGGATTGGGCCGGGTGACGTGGATCTGAGAAAGGGTCTTGCAGCCCTCGAACAGGTTGGAGCCCTGGACCTCCAGAGAGTCCGGGACGGTGACGTCGGTCAGATTGATGCAGCCGTAGAACGCGCCGCGGCGGATGGTGTCGACAGAGTCCGGGATGACCAGCGTGGTCAGACCGGTGCAGCCGTCGAACGCCCGCTCCTTGATGGTCAGAAGACCATCCGGCAGTGTCAGTTCCTTCAGCGCGACACAGTCCTTCAGGACTCCGTATTCGAGAGACGGCAGCCCCTTCGGGAAGGTGATGTCGGAGAGCGAGGAACAGCCCTCGAACGCCCACCCTTTGAGGTCGGTGACAGAGGGCGGCACCACGATGTGGTCGAGACTGACACAGCCCTTGAACGCCAGAGAACCGATGGTCTTCAGCGCGGACGGGAACGTGACGGTCTCCAGAGACGGGCAGTCCGCAAAGGCGACGGAGCCGATGGCGGTCAGCGTTTCCGGGAAGGTGATCTTTTTGAGGTTCTTACAGCCGTGGAAGGCCCAGTCCCCAATGGTCTGGACGCCTTCCGGGAGGATGAGTTCCTCGATGTCGTTACGGTCGGCATAGGCATAGGGTTTGACCCGGCGGATGCCTTCCGGGACCTGCAGTACGGTTGCCATCGCGTTCTCCCTCTCTATTATCCGACGGCCGGGAACGCCTGCTCCACGGCCTTGGAGATCTTGTTATAGTCTTTCTGGGTCAGACCCGCGTCGGCCTTTGCGTCATTGGCAAAGAAGACACCGAGCAGATAGTCGTCATCCAGTTTCAGGACCACGGCGTCCGAGACGCCGGAGCCGGTGCTGCTCTCCGATGCATCGCTGTTCCGGTCATCGGGGCTCAGGGTGAGACCGCCCAGGTAGTCGGCGGTGCGGGACACCAGTTCATCGACGACCTCCAGGTCCTTTCCGGAACCGGGCTTGAACCGCAGGAAGGCGAACTTCTGCTTCTTGTCGTAAGCTTTCTTGATCTGGTTCGGGATCTTGTAGATATCCTTGACTTCCTTGGCGTTCTTCAGGGCGAAGCAGTATTTCGTCCCGTTGGCCACCGGGAAGAACTCGGTATCCCAGGTGTGGTTGTACGCGCAGATGGCGTCGTTCATGTTGAAGTTTTCAAAGTTGCCGTAGGCCGAGTCGGCGCAGACGTCGACATGGTACCACTCGTCATCCAGCTGGACTTCGTTCCAGGCGTTGGTGAAGGCGGTGTCGTGGACCACTTTACACGGGATGTCCATCATTTCCATGAAGAGACGGAACGTGGTGGCAAAGCCGACGGCGACGCCGGTGCCGGTCTTGAGGACGCCGTAGGGCTCATCGATCTGGGACGTGGAGACCGGGATGTTGACTTCGGTGCTCTCCGCCAGTTCGAGGTTCTGGCACATCCATTTGTAGACGGCCTTCTCCTTCGCGTAATCGGACATGTCCTCTTTGATAATGGTATCGAGCGCTCCGGTGGCAAGCTCCAGGGTCTCCTTCTGTTTGGAGTCGAGCCCGCCCGTGCGGCCGGACTTGTACGCCTTGGAGATGGCTTCCGTGGAGCGGACCGTGTAAAGGTCAGAGATGGTGACATCGTCCTCCTGGGGTTCCCCGGCCACGAGGCCCATACGGGACACGGCCAGCTGCAGGTCGGAGCCGATGTTGTCGAACTTCGCGACTTTCACGCCGACGAAAATGCTCAGGATGGCCGCCAGCAGGCTCAGCACGAGACAGGCCGCCACCAGGGTGATCAAAAGGTTGCTGGCTTTCTGGCTGCCGGCCTTCGGCAGTTTCTCCTGAAAATTGTCAACGGATGAGATCGTTTTCTTAGCCATAAAT
>CAJGDU010000241.1 GCA_904502175.1 Clostridiaceae bacterium | reverse complement strand
GCGCGGCCGGTGGAACTGGACGGGCGGAAGTATATGGACGGCGGCGTCTCCGACTCTCTGCCCCTGGCCTTCTTCGAGTCGCAGGGCTTTGAAAAGAACGTGGTCATCCTCACCCAGCCGAAAGGCTATGTGAAGCCCATCCAGAAGTCTCTGGGACTCACGAAGTTCCTCCTTCACGGACAGGACCGGCTCTACGCGCGGCTCGAAAACCGCCACAACGAGTACAACGACCAGCTGGCCTATGTCACCAGACGGGAGGAAGACGGCGCCATTTTCGCCATCTATCCGGAGGAACCCCTGGACGTCGGCTTCATCGTCCACGACCCGGACGAAATGCAAAGGGTCTACGACATGGGCCGCGCCGCCGGAGAAAAGTATCTGACGCAGGTCCGGGAATATCTGGCAAGCTGAACAAAAAAAGAACCAGCCCGACGGGCTGGTTTTTCTTATTGGATCTGAAACAGTCGTTTTCCGTTTTCGGTGCAGCGGTCGATGAGCTCCTGCGGGTCCATGTCCCGGACCTCCGCGATTTTCATGGCCACTTCGGCGATGTATGTGGAGTTGTTCCGCTTGCCGCGGTACGGCACCGGCGCCATGTAGGGCGCGTCCGTCTCAAGGAGCAGGTACTCCAGCGGGACTTCGGCCGCCACTTCCAGGCTCTTCCGGGCGTTCTTGAAGGTGACGACGCCGCCGAGGCCGATGTACATGCCGAGTTTCGTGGCCTCTTTCATCATCTCGACACTGCCGGAGAAGCAGTGAAGGACGCCGGCGGGCCGGTATTTCCGCAGACACTCCATGGTGTCTCCGTGGGCCTCCCGGTCGT
Organism: Clostridiaceae bacterium; assembly: GCA_904502175.1. Classification (GTDB taxonomy): domain Bacteria; phylum Bacillota; class Clostridia; order Oscillospirales; family Acutalibacteraceae; genus RUG420. The sequence continues at coordinate 1,701 of CAJGDU010000241.1, read as the reverse complement.
GGATGATGACCGGCAGTCCGAGGTCTTTCGACAGGGCCAGCTGGCGGGAGAAAAGATCTACCTGGGTCTCCCGGGGCGGGTTCTCGTCCCAGTAATAGTCGAGGCCGATCTCGCCGACGGCCACGGCCTTCTCCTCCTTTTGCAGGAGCTCCGCGATGACGTCGAGGTCGCCCTTGCGCTCCTCGCCCGCCTCCTCCGGGTGGTAGCCGAGAGCAGCATAGACATAGTCGTACTCATGGGCAAGGTCCAGGACCCGGACGGAGCTCAGAAGGTCCGTCGCGCAGTCCACGACCCGGACGACGCCGCCCTCCGGGAGAACGGTGCCGAGCACTTCGGCCCGGTCCGCGTCGAAGGCCTCATCATCGTAATGGGCGTGGGTGTCAAAGATGTTGGTCAGCATAGCGCGCTCGCTTTCTCAAGAAAAACTCCGGAGCTCGTCTGAGTCCCGGAGCTTTTGTTTTGTTATCGGATCTTGGCGCCGGTGTTGAAGTCGTCCACAAAGAGGACCTTCACATCGTCTTCCGCGTTGTCAGCCGCAAGGATCATGCCCTGGGACTCGACGCCGCAGAGGGTGGCGGGCTTCAGGTTCGCCACGAGGACGATCTTGTGTCCGACCAGGTCTTCCGGGCTGTACCAGGGAGCGATGCCGGACGCGACGGTCCGCTCGCCTTCCCCGTCGTTCAGGGTCAGCTTGAGGAGCTTCTTGGCGCGTTTGATGGGCTCGCAGGCGGTGATCTCCGCGACACGGAGTTCCACTTTGCCGAAGTCTTCGATGCCGATTTGGGCGATGCCGGCGACCTCGTTCAGCTTCTCCTTGACCTTCGCGTTGTTGGCCTGTTCCGCCTCCGCGTTGGCCTTCTGGCGGGCTTCGATCTTCTCGTACATCTCGTCTTTGTCGATGCGGGCGAAGAGCGGTTCCGCCTTGCCGACCGTGAGACCGGCCTCCAGAGCGCCGAAGCTCTCCAGAGAGTCATAGTCCTTCGCGTTCATGTTGGTCTGCGCGAAGATGGCCTCCGTGGTGTCGGGCGTGAAGGGGCTCAGCAGGATGGCGAGGAAGCGGATGGCCTCCAAAAGGTTGTAGAGGACCGTGCCGAGGCGCTCTTTCTGCGCCGGGTCTTTCGCGAGGACCCACGGCTCCGTCTCGTCGATGTACTTGTTGGCGCGCTTGGCGATGCCGAGCACGGCTTCGACCGCGTCCGCCACATGGTAAGTGGCCAGCAGGTCGTCGACCTTCTTCACCGTATCCAGACAGGTTTTGGCGAGGTCGTCGTCAAAGTCGCCTTTCGCGGTGGGCGCCTGGATGACGCCGTCGAAGTATTTGTTGGTCATGGCAATGGTCCGGTTGACCAGGTTGCCGATGGTGTTCGCAAGGTCCGAGTTGTACCGCTCGATCATGGTCTCATAGGTGATGGAACCGTCGGCGGAATGGGGCATCTCGGAGAGCAGGTAGTACCGGGTGGCGTCGACGCCGAAGAGCTCGGTGAGGTCGTCCGCGTAGATGACGTTGCCCTTGGACTTGGACATCTTGTCCTCGCCGAAGAGGAGCCACGGGTGGCCGTAGACCTGTTTCGGAAGGGGCTCGCCCAGCGCCATGAGCATGATGGGCCAGTAGATGGTGTGGAAGCGGACGATGTCCTTGCCGATGATGTGCACGTCGGCCGGCCAGTACTTCTTGTACTGCTCCGAGGAGCCGTCCGGGTC
>CAJGDU010000240.1 GCA_904502175.1 Clostridiaceae bacterium | reverse complement strand
TGACAGCTACCTGACACCGGTTCATATGGGAGAGTTCCCGAGTGGCCAAAGGGGGCAGACTGTAAATCTGTTGGTTGTACCTTCGGTGGTTCGAATCCACCCTCTCCCACCAGGAAAAGACGACCGTCCGGTCGTCTTTTCTTTGCTTTTTTTTAATTTTATATTATACTTATTTTCCCTTTTAATTATTCTTAACCTTTATTCTATAGACTTTACGATACATCGCCCACGCACGCATGTGCAGAGAGGAGTCCGCCGTATGAGAAGACCCGGCGACAAGAAACCGCTGAAATTCCGGACGACGCGGAAAGAGAACAAGATCCGCAACCGGAAAATACTGCTCCTGTTCGTGGCCATCGTCCTTCTGGTGGCCCTCATGTCCGGTTTCGTTCTGTTCAAAAACACCGGCCTGTTCCACCGCGCGGAAAAAGAGGTGGACGGCAACGCCATGAAACACACCGTCAACATCCTTTTTGGCGGCACCGATACAGATGGGAGCCTCGTGTTCCTGAGCCGGCTGGAGCTCAACACGCGAAACGGCACCGGAAAGATCACCGGCATTTCGCCCCAGTCCCGCTATGACCGCCAGTCGTTCAATGAGATCCTCGGCGGGAAAGAGGCCGACACGTTTTCGAGAGACCGGCTGGTCAAGGCCGTCGGCGAACGTTACGGCGAGACCTACGACCGCTATCTGCTCGTCAACGAGGAGAACATCGGCCGGGTCCTTCTGAAACTGGGTTACTATGACATCACCCTGGAGGAAGAGTTCCAGTACGATGCCGGCGGGCAGAAGCTCCACCTGCTGAAGGGCCAGCACGACCTCAACGGCAACGAGTTTTACACCTACCTGAAATATGTCGTCGGCGGGCAGAGCATCGAGGAGACCGACGCGGCCACCGTCGTCATTGCCGACTGGCTGAACCAGGAACTGACCCCGGAAAACTTCAACAATTCGCAGGCGCTCTTTGAAAGCCTGGTGAACGCGGTCAGCACCAACATCACCATCAGCGACTTTGCCGGCTACAAGCCGTTCCTCGAGAAGGCTTCCGACAGAGAGAGACCCATCAAGGCACTGAAGAACGTCTTCGACGAAGACCTGTAAACCGAACAGAAACACCCGGAAAGGAGGGTCGCGCATGTCGAAACAGAAGACAAAGAAGCGCCGCCATCCTTTCCTTTTCTTTTATACGCTGTTTGTCATTGCGGTCGCCCTGACCGCCGCCTGGTTCTTCCTGCCCATCGACAGCTTCATTGCCCGGCACGACGCGGAGCGGAAAGGATACACCGTCAGCTCGACCCCGGCGGCGGAGCTCGATTACAAATACTATTATAATCACCTGAACGAGACGGAGCAGGAAGCCTACAACTTCATCTGCAGCCAGCTGCCGGACTTCCCGGAACGCATCGCCGTCCCGAACCTGACGTCGGAAGAAGTCCAGGAAGTCTACATGGCGGTGTCCTATGACAACCCCGAGTTCTTCTTCCTCGGCAACACCTGTCAGTATATGCGCTTCGGCGCCGTGTTCTATTTCGAACCCTCCTACAACCTGACTCCGGAGGAGTACGCTGCCCAGTGGGCCGGGGTGGAGGCGGAGGCGAACCGCATCATCGCGAACCTTTCGGCCGGGGCATCCGACTACGAAAAAGAGCTGTACATCCACGACACCCTCGGGGAACTGTCCGACTACGAGACCGAAACGGAACCGTCGGTCTACACGCCCTACGGTCTGCTGGTCAACCACAAGGCCAACTGCGAGGGCTATTCCCGGACCATGCAGTACCTTCTGAAACGCCTCGGCGTCGTCAGCCGGGTGGTCTCGGGCATCGGCTCCTCTCTCGTGGAGACCGAGAACCACATGTGGAACGTGGTCACCGTCTCCGGCAAAGAATACAACGTGGACGCTACCTGGGACGACTACATCATCGACAGTTCTACCGGCGCCACCTCCAACGAGCCGAGCCATGTCTATTTCAACCTCTCGAAAGACGAGATGTCGGCGGACCATGTCCCGGACGAGGAAGCCCTCTGGGAACAGTGTGTTCACGACGACCTCGGGTACTTCGCGTGGAACGGGCTCCTGTGCGATTCGTATGAGTCTGCCCAGACGGCCATCACCCGCAATCTGCCGTCCATCCTGAACGCCGGAAAACGGTCCATGGAACTGAAGTTCACGAACCAGCAGGCGTTCCGGGAAGCCACCGTCCAGCTGGTGGACAATGACCGCATTTACTACCTGCTTTCGAGCGCCAATGTACTGGTCAAACCGGGGAACAAAGTCAGCACCACAAAGCTGCAATACAACACCGATGATACGCATCTCACCATACGCTTTTTCTTTTTAAAATAAATCTTAAAAAAGTGTTGACATTATAAGGTGAATGAAGTATTATATATCTCGCGTTCGCTCCGGCGGACGTTTCAAAAACCGCATATCTGTGCGGTTGGTGGACCTTGAAAATTAAACATCAATGAACGAAAGAACCCTTGAAATTTCTTTTGAAGTTTCGAAGAACTTTTTCCAGA
>CAJGDU010000239.1 GCA_904502175.1 Clostridiaceae bacterium | reverse complement strand
TCAGTACTTCGATGTGGAGAAGTACTGGCGGGAGAGCCGCCTGCACCAAGAGACGGCCGACCGGTTCCTGCGGGTATTTCTGAAGACCATGTGCTACTACCACACGGTCGTCCTCCGCGACGACGGCCCGGGCTCCCCGGACGCGGAGTGGGTCGACCGGCCCGACCCCGCCTGGGTGGACACGGCCATTACCGAACTGACCGAAAAAGGCGCCGGCCGGCTGAACGCGCTGTTCCCGGAAGAGAACGCGCTGCTGGTCTTCGACGCGGACGACCTGTACCTGACGGTGTACGCGCCGCCGGTCTACATGAAGCGGCTGCTGGAAGGCGCCGCAATGGGCGAAGGCCTCTTCTGGAGGGAAAGCGCCCTTGGAAGTATCTAACTGGAAAGGAGCATTTTCCATGAAAAAAATCATTTCCGTTTTACTGACCATGCTTATGACAGTCAGCCTGTTCGCTGCCTGCGACCGTCCCCTCAACCGGGAGGTCAATGACGGCCGCGAAATGCTGTCTTCGACCGCGACGGCTGAGAAGAAAAAGGTGACCACGGTCACCGAGCCCACCACGACCACCACGACCAAGGCCGAAAAGAAAGTGGTTGCCGCTCCCACGGAGAAGCAGCTGCTGGACGGCTTCTTCAAAGTGGTCGCCGGCATTGAGCGCGGCACTGCGGGCGCGTCTCTGAAAGAGGCCGAAGCCGCCGTGGCCGTCTTCAAGTTCGCGCAGGACTACTCCATTGCCAGCTGCGACATCGAAGAGCTCCGCGACAACATGCTGGACGTCTGGGAGGACTCCATGACCGCCGAACAGCGCTCGGACTTTGACGCGAGCTGGATGGGCATCGTGCAGCTCCTCGACGGCATCCAGGCCAAGGGCAAGACGCCCGCCGCCTTCGCGGACGCCGGAGTGGCCGACGAGTTCGACAGCCTCAAGGCACAGAAGGGCGCCTGGGACAACTGGGACACCCTCCGCTCTCACACCATGACCATGGGCAACTCCGACGGAGAGTAAAGAGAACAGAAAAAGACCACGCGTTTCGCGTGGTCTTTTTTTGTTTACTTCAGTTTTATGTCGTTCACGTTGTCGGGGGAGAGCGGGCGCTTGCCGGACTCTATTTCCTTGATGATGGCCGTCAGGCTGTCGTTGACCGGGGTGGGGACGCCGTACTGCTTTCCAAGCGTCGAGATGTACCCGTTCATGATGTCGATTTCCGTCGGCTTGCCCTTCTCCAGCGACTGGAGCGTGGAGGGTTTGACGTTGCCCGACGCCACGAACAGCGCAAAGCGCAACAGCTGGGCGATGCACCACCGGGACAACGGGCTCTTCCGCGCCGCCAGGAACTGGTAGCTCGGCAGGACGTTGAAGCGGGGCACCTTGAGGCCCATCGCCTCCGACACCGCGACGGACTCCCGGACAATGCCGAGGACCGCCTTTCGGGCTTTCGGAGTTTTGAGCATGTGGCCCACCGGGCCGTCGGTGACGCTTGCCAGCGCGTTGATGATGGAATTGAAGGTCATCTTCGAGTAGAGCTTGCCGGTGATGTCGTCTGTTATGGTCGTGTTCACGCAGTCGTTCAGCATCTTCCGAAGCTCCTCCAGGGCGGGCGATGTGCTTCCGTCCGGCTTCCCGATGATGAGCCCCGCGCTCGCGGTGACCTCCACCAGGTTCGCTTCCAGCTGCGTGGCGCCGAAGCCGATCATGACGCCCACGGTCCGTTCCTCGCCGACCACGTCCGCCAGCATGTCCAGGCACAGCCCGTTCTGCAGGGACACGACGAGGGAGTCGGGTTTCAGGTGGGGGAGCAGCTCGCGGGCCACGTCCGGCATCTGCTGGTACTTGGTGGCGATGAACGCCACGTCGTAGGTGTCCGGCAGCGCCTCCACCGAGGGGTACGCGTTCAGTTTTTCACAGTGGTCGCCGTAGACCCCTGTCAGCCGGAAGCCCTCCTCGCGGAAGAGCTTCGCTTTCTCTTCGCCGTGGGCCACCACGTCCGGGGCATAGCCCTTCTCCTGCAGCAGGACGGCGATGGTGCCGCCAATGCTGCCGGCACCCACCAGTACAACTTTCATATCAGTACGAGATCTCCTGGACCAGGTCGTAGGCCTGGATGATGACGGTCTTCAGGCTGCCGACGGTGTCGCAGTCGCCGATGAGGCGGACGCGGCCCTTCTTGCCTTTGACCGAACCGGCGAAGCGCTTGTCCGGGCTGTAGCCGACGGACATGATGACCGTGTCGGCCGGCAGGGTCTTCTTGCCGTCCGGCGTGTTGATGACCACGCCTTCGTCGGTGATGGAGTCCACGGTGGAGCTGAGGTACGCCGGGACTTCATGGAAGCGGAGCAGCTCGCGGAGCATGGTGGAGTTCGCCATGTTGATGCCGCGGGCACCGACCAGGAACTCGGTCATTTCGACCACGGCCGGGTGCTTGCCCTTGAGGGCGAGGTCGTAGGCGATCTCACAGCCCGTCAGGCCGCCGCCGATGACGACGACGTTGTCGCCGGCCTCCGTCTTGCCGTCCAGATAGTCCGT
>CAJGDU010000238.1 GCA_904502175.1 Clostridiaceae bacterium | reverse complement strand
TCGCATGGAACCTGTCATTGAATTCAAAAACGTCTCCAAGAGATATAAGCTGTACTCCAGCAACCGGCAGCGTCTGGCCAGTGTCTTCTCGAAACGGGTCAAGGTGAAAACCAAGGACGCCGTCAACAATATGAGTTTCCAGATCATGCCCGGCGAGGCCGTGGCGTTCGTCGGCGGCAACGGCGCCGGCAAGTCCACCATCCTCAAAATGATCACCGGCGTCTGTTTCCCCACGGAAGGGGAGATCACCGTCAACGGAAGAGTTTCCGCGCTGCTGGAGCTCACCGCCGGCTTCGAGGCCGAAATGACCGGCCGGGAAAACATCTACCTCCGGGGCACCACGCTGGGCCTCTCGAAGGAGGAGATCAGCGAACTGGAGCCCGAGATCATCGAGTTCGCCGACATCGGCGAGTACATCGACCAGCCCGTCCGCTCCTATTCCAGCGGCATGAAGGCCCGTCTGGGCTTTGCCATCAACTCGAACGTCCATCCGGAAATACTCATCGTCGATGAGGCCCTTTCCGTGGGCGATAAAAAGTTCCGGGAAAAATGCCTGGAAAAGGTCCGCCAGCTCATGGCTGACGACAACATCACCCTGCTGCTCGTCACCCACAGCTCCAACACGGCCAAACAGTTCTGCACCCGCGGTGTCTATATCCGCAACGGGCAGATCGTCTACGACGGCCCCATCGAGAAGACCGTCAAGAAATATGAAGCGGCCATCAAAAAGCGCGACAAACGCCGCGCCGAAAAGAAGCTGATGGAGGCCGCTGCGGCGGAAGAGGCCAGACAGCAAGCGAAGGAAAAGAAGGAGAACACCATGAAAACCAGTCTCGTCATTATGGCTGCCGGCATCGGAAGCCGCTTTGGCCAGGGCATCAAACAGATGGAGTCCGTCGGCCCCAGCGGAGAGCTCATCATCGACTACTCCATCCACGACGCCATCGAAGCGGGCTTCAACAAGATCGTCTTCGTCATCCGCAAGGACCTCGACGCCGACTTCCGTGAAGTCATCGGCAACCGGACCGCGGAGAAAATAGAAGTGGCCTACGCCTATCAGGAACTGTCCAATCTGCCCGGCGGTTTCACGACCCCGGCGGAGCGCACCAAACCCTGGGGCACCGGCCATGCCGTCCTCGCCTGCAAGGGCATCGTGAATGAGCCCTTCGCCATCATCAACGCGGACGACTACTACGGCAAAGAGGCCTTCAAAATCATCCACGACTTCCTCGTCGACGGCAAAGCCTGTGTCGAGGACGGCAAGTACCACCTCGCCATGGCGGGCTTCCAGCTGAAGAACACCCTCTCCGAGAACGGCACCGTCACCCGCGGTGTCTGTGAGGAAGAGGACGGCCTGCTCACGAAGATCGTGGAGACCTCCAACATCGAAAACATCGGCGGCCGCGCCGCTGTCCGCAGCGAAGACGGTGTCGACTTCTTCGACGACGACACGCCCGCCTCCATGAACATGTGGGCCCTGCCGGCCGAGTTCATCGACCTTCTGGAAGAAGGGTTCATCGAGTTCCTTGGAAAGGTGCCCGAAGGAGACCTCAAAGCGGAGTTCCTCATTCCCATCTTCATCGGCGATCTGCTGGAAGCCGGCAAAGCCGACTGCGCGGTCCTGCCCACCGGCGACAAGTGGTTCGGCATGACCTATCATGAGGACATCCCTCCGGTCAAGGCCGCGTTCCGCGCCCTCGTCGGCGCCGGCGTGTATCCGGAGAACATCAAGTAAATCGCCCGAAAGAGAGAACCTTTTGCATGAAAGTCATCGTTTTAGGCGGAGCCGGTTACATCGGTTCCCATACGGTCTATGACCTCATCGACCACGGCTATGACGTGGCGGTGGTCGACAACCTTCAGACGGGCCACGAGTGGGCCATCCACCCGAAAGCGACCTTCCACAAAGGCGATATCCGGGATGAGGCCTTCATGGACTCGGTCTTCGAGGCGGAGTCCGACGCCGCGGCCGTCATCCACTTCGCCGCCTGCTCCCTCGTCGGGGAGAGCATGGTGGACCCGCTCAAGTACTATGACAACAACCTGCACGGCACGGAAGTCATGCTGCGCTCCATGGTGAAGCACGGCGTGAAGAATATCGTGTTCTCCTCCACCGCCGCCACCTATGGCGAGCCGGAGAACATCCCCATCCTCGAGTCCGACCGCACCCTGCCCACCAACACCTACGGCGAGACCAAACTCTCCATGGAGAAGATGTTCAAGTGGGTCGGCGTGGCCCACGGCACGAAGTACGTGTCTCTGCGCTACTTCAACGCCTGCGGCGCCCACCCGGTGGCGGACATCGGCGAGGCGCACGACCCGGAGACCCACCTCATTCCCATCATCCTGCAGGTGGCCAACGGCATGCGGGAGAAGGTCATGATGTTCGGCGACGACTACGATACGCCGGACGGCTTCTGTGTCCGCGACTACATCCATGTCATGGACCTGGCGCAGGCACATCGCCTCGCGGTGGAATACCTGGTCGGCGGCAACGAGTCCAACGTCTTCAACCTCGGCAACGGCATC
>CAJGDU010000237.1 GCA_904502175.1 Clostridiaceae bacterium | reverse complement strand
TGTTCTGGAGAAGCATGGCACTCACTTGTCCCGGAGAGCTGTGGCTCCAACAAAAGAAAAAGGACCTCTCCGGAGAGAGGTCCTATTAAGTTTGGGTCGGTTACCGCTCGACGCGGCGCATGACCGGTATTTCGGACTTCATGGCGCCGGTGGGGCAGACCTCCACGCACTTGAGACAGGTGGCGCAGAAGTTGGCCGCTTTGTCGGCGGGGACCATCGGGTTGACGATGGTGCTGAAGCCGCGATTGTACAGACCGATAAAGGTCTGGCCGACGACCTGGTCGCAGGTACGGTAGCAGAGACCGCAGAGGACGCATTTGTCGGGGTTGTGGCTGATGGGATCGGCCACCTGGATGATGGGACGGGCATGGACCTCGCCGGGGAATTTCTCCGGCTCCACATCGTACCAGTTGGCGTAGCTGATAAGACGGCAGTCATAGTAGTCGTGGCAGCCGCAGTCAAGGCACCGGGACGCTTCGTTCTTTGCCTGCTCTTCGGTGAAGCCGAAGTAGATGGGCTTGAAGTTCGTGCGGCGCTCTTCGGGGGTGAGACCCGGCATCTTTTCACGCTGCTGTTTCTCACGGTCCTCGAAGTCAGCTTCGGTCTTCTCGTCTTCGACGAAGTAGGGCTTCTTGTAGCGGACTTCATCGCCTTCGAGATAGTTGTTGATGCACATGGCGGCCTTCTGGGCCTCACCGATGGCTTCGATGGCGATGCCGGCGCCACGGTTGGTGACGTCGCCTGCCGCGAAGACGTTATCGATGTTGGTGCGGAAGGTCATGTCGTCGGCGACGATGGTGCCCTTCTTGGTGAGCTCCACGCCGGTGACGCCTTCGCAGTTCGGACCCTGACCGATGGCCATCAGGACGTTGTCGACCTTGATGTCTTCAATGGCACCTTCCACCGGGACCGGGCGGCGTCTGCCGGAGGCATCGGGCTCGCCGAGTTCCATGATCTGCAGCTTCATGCCGGCCACGTGGCCGTTCTCGTCGCCATAGATCTCTGCGGGGTTGGTGAGGAACTTGAAGGTGACGCCCTCTTCTTCCGCCTCTTCGATCTCGATTTCGGCAGCGGGCATTTCGTTCCGGGTACGGCGATAGATGACGTAGACTTCGTCGGCGCCGAGACGGACCGCTGTACGGCAGCAGTCCATTGCGGTGTTACCGCCGCCGCAGACCGCGACTTTCTTGCCGAGGAGGGGTTTCTCGCCGAGGCCGAGTTTCTCGAGGAAGTAGATGCCGCCTTCCACGCCGTCCAGGTCTTCGCCCGGGACGCGCATGGGAGTGGAGGTCCAGGCGCCGATGGCGAGCAGGACCGCGTCATACTCGTTCCGGATGTCGTCGAACTGGATGTCTTTGCCGAGCTTGACATTGTTCTTCATGACGACGCCGGCGTCCGCGATGATCTTGATCTCCTGGTCCAGAACTGCCTTCGGCAGACGGTACTCGGGGATGCCGTAGCGGAGCATGCCGCCCATTTTCGGCTGCTGGTCGAAGATGGTGACCGCATGGCCGAACTTTCTCAGGAAGTAGGCCGAGGTGAGGCCGGCGGGGCCGCCGCCGATGATGGCGACTTTCTTGCCGGTGTCCGGCTCGACCGGGATGACATAGGGGTCTTCCGCGAGGACTTTGTCCGCCGCGAAGGCCTTCAGGAACGCGATGGAGATGGGCTCTTCCACCAGCTGCCGGCGGCAGGCGTCTTCGCAGGGATGCGGGCAGACGCGGCCGATGGAGGCGGGGATGGGGAAGGCTTCATAGATGGTCTCGACCGCCTGCTTGAACTGGCCGTTCTTGATTTCCTGGACGTACTTCTGGCAGTCCGTCATGGCAGGGCAGTTCAGCTTGCACGGGCCGCGGCAGTCGCCGGTGTGGTCGGAGAGGAGCAGCTCGAGAGCCGTCTTCCGGGCGCGGACGACGCGGTCGGTATCGGTGCGGACGACATAGCCGTCCTGGGGTCTCGCGGAGCAGGCGCGGAGCAGTTTCGGGACGCCTTCGACTTCGACGAGGCAGATGCCGCAGGCACCGTAGATGGCGGTGCGTTTATCGAAGCAGAGCGTGGGGATCTCGACACCCGCGCGCAGAGCAGAGGAGAGGATGGTATCGGAGGCTTCCGCAATGACTTCGACACCGTCGATGGTATATTTGATAGACATATGGTGGGCCTCCTTTCTCAGTGTACTTCCACTGCGCCGAACTTACAGGCGGTCTTACAGTTGCCGCACTTGACGCAGAGGTCGGGATCGATGGTGAACGGGCTCTTGAGCTCGCCGGTGATGGCGTCTGCCGGACACTGACGGGCGCAGGCGGAGCAGCCGACACACTTGTCTTTGTTGATGGAGTAGGTGATGAGGTCGCGGCACTCACCGGCGGGACAGGTGTGGTCCTTGATGTGCGCTTCGAACTCATCGCGGAAATACCGGATGGTGGTGAGCACGGGGTTCGGGGCCGTCTGACCGAGACCGCAGAGCGCGCCGTCCTTGATGGCGTAGCACAGCTCTTCGAGTTTCTCGATGTCGCCCTCTTCGCCCTGGCCCTTGACGATGCGGTCGAGGACC
>CAJGDU010000236.1 GCA_904502175.1 Clostridiaceae bacterium | reverse complement strand
TCGGAGGTGCTGATGATGAACACGGAGCGGTTGCCCTCCGTGACTTTGTTGGTTTTGTAGAGGAACAGTTTGTGGCCGATGCGGGCAAGGTACGAGCTGATGAAGTAGAAGACGATCATGGTGACGTAGATCTTCCGGGAGAACAGGCCGCTGTAGTGCAGGAAGAACAGCAACGCAAGGTCCAGGAGCACGACTCCAACGATGTGTTTGACCGCCGCGACAAACTCGAGGTAGTATCCCCGTTTCAGAATGTTTTTGAACGTCTGTAGGAAGAAGACCACAAGGAACTGGGACACGAACAGGGACACCGCCACGACGCGGTAGACGTCGGACGAGTAGACAAGGCCGCCCCGGAAAATGAAATAGGCGAGCGCAAGGCTGAGCTGCATGACGAGGAAGTCGAGCAGCATGAAGTCCCAGTGCTTGAGCCAGGAAAAAATGGATTTCTTATACATGTGGTCCTCCCGAAATGAACGGAAAATCAAATCATATAATTATAACATTTGCTATTTATTAATACAACTGCAGGGATCACAGTCCGCGGGCGATGCGCCACAGGACGTCTTCGTCCACGGGGAACGGCGCGCTCTTCAACTTCGCGCTGTTGGCGGCGAGCTGGGAGACCATGCGTGTCAGCAGATCTTCGGGCACGTCCACGGTTCCGCAGACGGTGTTGTAGAAGCTGTCGAGGTCTTCGAGGTCCGCAAACCCGGCGGCCTCCAGAACCGTTTCGCGGTCGGCTTCCGCCGCCTCCCGCAGATAGCCAGCGATAAACTGGCCGCAGGCGTGGCCGTGCGGCACGCCGAGGCCGTAGGTGAGGCCGTAGCTCAGCCCGTGGGGCAAAGACGTTGCCGTCTGGGCAATGGCCATGCCGGCCAGCGTGGAGGCCCGCAGCAGGTTTTCGAGGGTCTCCGGCGCGGGGGTCTCCTCCGGGTCCGCGTGGAGCAGGAAGCTCCGGTTGCGGCTCCAGACGTGGAGGCCCTGCAGGGCGCACATGCGGCTGTAGTCGGTTGCCGCAGAGTTGATGTAGCTCTCAACAAGATGGCAGAGCGCGTCCATCGCGGTGTTCCGGAGGATGGACAGCGGCGTGTGCGCGAGATATTGGATGTCGAGAAGCGCCAGCTCCGGGAAAATGCGGTAGCTGATACTTCCTTTGGTCTGTTTTGCATGGATGGTGAGGACCGAGACGCCGGTGACTTCGGAACCGGTGCCGCAGGTGGTGGGCACGGCCGCCACGGGGTACCACTGCGCGGTCTTGTCCCCCGCGAAGAGGTAGTCGGCGTCTTTGTCATGGTTTTTCGTCATGAGGGAAATGGCCTTCGCCGCGTCCATGGGCGAGCCGCCGCCGATGCCGATGAAGAAGTCGGCCCCTTCTGTAACGGCAATGTCCCGGGCCTTCATGACGGTCTCGATGGAGGGGTTCTCCTCCACCTCGTCGAACAGGACCCAGGGAATGCCGTGCGCCTCGAGGGCGTCCGTCACGTCTTTCTGAGACCCGTTCTGTTTGGCCGAGCTCCGGCCGGTGACCAGCATGGCCTTCGTGCCGAGGGCGGATAGTTCCGCAGCGTGGAGCGCGATACAGTTTTCGTCTTCATAGACCCGCGTGGGCATGTAGTACGTCATTTCGTTTCCCCCACTCTCTGTTTTTCCTGCGCCTCCTGATACTTCAGGGCGTTCTCCTGCTCGATGACCGGCAGGACGCGGGAGATGGCGATGAGGAACCAGCTGGTGAACGTGTCCGGCTGCAGGAGGAGCTCCTGCTTGAGGTCGGACAGGGTGACCCACCGGTATTCCGAGGCCTCCTCCGGGTCCAGACGGACCGGGAGGGTCGAATCGTAGGTCCCGAGGAACACGTGGTCGTATTCATATTCGCAGAGGTTCTCCGCGAACTTCGTGCGGTAGGTGAACGCGAAGAGTTCGCGCACTTCGGTGTCCAGTCCCACCTCCAGCATGAGGCGCCTGTGGACCGCCTCTTCGAGGCGCTCCCCCGCCCGCGGATGCGAGCAGCAGGCATTGGTCCAGAGGCCGCCGGAGTGGTACTTTCCGTCCGCCCGCTTCTGCAGGAGCATACGCTCCCCGTCATACAGGAAGACGGAGAAGGCGCGGTGGAGCAGACCCTCCCGGTGGACTTCCTCTTTTCCAAGGGTCCCGATCTCCCTGTCGTCGACCGTGACCAGAATGAGTTTTTCGTTGGCTTCGCTGGGTTTCATTTACAGAGTTCCTTCCCGGTACTCTTCGTCGTTGACCAGTTCAGACGGAGGGTTCGGCGGAACTTCCGCCGGGTTGCCCGTGTAGAGCTGATAGTACCGGCCTTTCAGTTTGAGTAGATCGTCGTGGCTGCCCCGCTCGATGATGCGGCCCTGTTCCAGGACCATGATGCAGTCCGCGTTGCGGACCGTGGACAGCCGGTGGGCAATGACGAACGTGGTGCGTCCGGCCATGAGGGCGTCCATGCCCTGCTGGACCAGCTGTTCCGTGCGGGTATCGATGGAGGAGGTGGCCTCATCGAGGATGAGGACCGGCGGGTCGGCCACGGCCGCGCGGGCAATGGCCAG
>CAJGDU010000235.1 GCA_904502175.1 Clostridiaceae bacterium | reverse complement strand
TTTCCAGCAAGCCCGCGTACATTATTGCGGGGCTCGGCAACCCGGGCTCCGACTATCAGCGGACGCGGCACAACGTGGGGTTCCTCGTTCTGGATACGCTGGCCGACAAGCACGGTGTGAGCCTGACGCGGATGAAGTACCATTCGCTCATGGCCCGCACCACCATTGACGGCAAAGGCGTGCTCCTCATGAAGCCCCAGACGTACATGAACAACAGCGGCGAGGCCATTGAGGAAGCCCGCAACTTCTACAAGATCCCCACCCACAACGTCATCGTCCTCTCGGACGACGTCAACCTGCCTCCCGGAAAGCTGCGCATCCGCCGCAAAGGGTCCGCCGGCGGCCACAACGGCCTCAAGTCCATCATCCAGTGCATGGGCACCGACGACTTCCCCCGGGTCCGGCTCGGCATCGGGTCCAAGACCCACCCGGACATGGACCTCGCGGACTACGTGCTCGGCAAGTTCCCGAAAGGGGAACAGAAGGCCGTGGAGGAGGCGCTGAAAAACGCCGCCGACGCCGCGGAACTCATTGTGGCGGGAGACGTCACAGAGGCGATGAATCGCTATAACTAAACGAAATAATCCTTGTGGGACCCCCCTGGTCAGATGACCCGGGGGCACTCCCCGTTGCAGAGGTGTCCTATGTCCGGCTTTTCGCAGAGCATCGCACAACATGATACGTACCAGGAGATCCTGTCCACCATCCGGGCGGGCCGGTTCCCCTTTGGCATCCTCGGCACGACCGCCATGCACAAGGTCGTGCTCCTGCACGCGCTGCTGGAGAGTCTGAACGAAGCCGGCGGACACCGCCGCGCCATGGTGCTGGTGCCGGACGAGGGGACTGCCACCAAAATGGCGGAGGACTTCGACGCCATGGGCACCCGGGCCGCGGTCCTGCCCGCGAAGGACCTGACGTTCCTCACGGACCAGGTCCGTTCCCGGGAGTATGAGCAGCAGCGCATGGGCGCGCTTTCCGCCTGGCTGCTCGGCGACCTCGACGTCCTGCTGGTCTCCGCCGAGGCCGCGGTCCAGAAAACCGTCCCGCCGCAGGTGCTGGCCGCCCGTATGATCCGCCTGAAGACCGGGGAGGACATCTCCCTCGACGACCTGCGGCGCAAGTTCGTCGCCGCCGGCTACAAGCGGGCGGAGGAAGTGGACGGCCGCGGCCTGTTCTCGGTCCGGGGCGGCATCGTGGACTTCTTCCCGCCGGAGCGGGAGCACCCCTTCCGCATGGAGCTCTGGGGAGACACCGTCGACACCATCGCGGAGTTCGACGAGGAGACCCAGCGCCGCACGGACCTTACCGACGAGGTCCTGCTCACCCCCTGTGCGGAGATCATCGCAGGAGACGGGGAAGAGGAGTCAGCCGAGGCGGTCGCGGAGACCGTAAGGCAGATCGCCCGCAAGGTGCGCTCCAAACAGGCGGACCTCGCGAAGAGCCGGCTGCAGGCGGACGCCGACGCCATCCTCTCCGGCCGGGACCTCTGCCCGGACAAGTATGTGAACCTCTACTACGAAAACGCCTGCACGCCCCTCGGCTACCTGCAGGAGGGCGATCTGCTCATCGCCTCCGAGAGCGGGACCGTCAAGGAGCGGGTGAACGGCGCGGTCAAGCTCTACCGGGAAGACGTGAAGGCGGCCCTGGAAGCCGGCGAGTACGTCAAGGCCCTCGGCGACCTCATGGTCTCCTACCAGGACCTGGTCTCGGACTATGAGCACGCGGACCTCCTCTACATGGACAACTTCGCCCGGGGCAGCTTCGACCTGCCCGTCCGGGAGTTATACAGCCTCACCCTCGGCCAGACGCCTCAGTGGAACGGCACGTTCTCGTCCCTCGAGCAGGACTGCCTGCCCGCCGGCGTCCGGTCCTGCACGACCGTCGTGGCCGGCGGCACGGAGAAGGCGGCAAAACAGCTGGCGGAAGACCTGACGGACGCCGGCTACCGGGCCGTCTACTTCTCCCTCATCCCGAACGCGTTCCCGGAGGGCACCATCAGCGTCATCCCCGGCACGTTCAGCGCCGGCGTGCACTTCCATGACGCGAAGTTCTACCTCATCACCCAGGGCTCCCGCGCCGCGGAAAAACGGCGCAAGCGGCTCCACGCGAAGAACGCCGCCAACGCGTTCCACAGCCTGGACGAACTCCACAAAGGGGACTATGTGGTCCACGCCCTCCACGGCATCGGCGTGTTCGAGGGCATCGAGAAGATGACCGTGACCGGGGTCACGAAGGACTATCTGAAGATCCAGTACGCGAAAGGGGACGCCCTCTACGTCCCCGTCACCCAGCTGGACCTGGTGTCCAAATACATCGGCCCGCGGGACGACAACAGCCGGGTGAAGGTGAATCGCCTTGGCTCCCGCGAGTGGGAGAAGTCCCGCAGCAAGGTCCGCGCCGCGGTCAAGGACATGGCCAAAGAGCTCACGCAGCTCTACGCCACCCGGCTGAAGACGCCGGGCTACGCGTTCTCGCCGGACATCGACATGCAGTCCGACTTCGAGCGCCGGTTCGAGTACGACGAGACGGACGACCAGCTCCGCTGCATCCACGAGATCAAAGGCGA
>CAJGDU010000234.1 GCA_904502175.1 Clostridiaceae bacterium | reverse complement strand
GGAGTCTGACCACCTGAACCACGTCAACACCCAGCTGCCCTACGCGCTGACCGTTGCCGGCGTCTCGTTTGTCTCCTTCATTATCGCGGGTTACATCCAGAACGTCTGGTTCAGCCTGCCCATCGCCATCCTCCTGACCGTTGGCACCCTCCTCATCCTGAAGGGCACCATCGGCAAGAAAGAGTATGACCCGACCAAGGCCTCCAAAGGACTCATGTCCAAAGAGACCCTTGACAGAATGGGCGAATAACAAATCACAAGGGAAAACAGCCTCCCGTCCGGGAGGCTGTTTTTGTGTTTGATTAGAGGATGAGGTCGGGCGGGTCCTGCTGGATGCGGGTGACCATCTGTTTTCCCAGCTTCATTCCCTCCGACAGGGCGTCTTTCCAGCCCGACGGTTTCCGCTTGTCCATGATGAAACGGGTTTCCAGGATCTTTTCCATGACGGTGTCGAACTCGCCCTCCAGGATGTCGACGTCGGTGAGACCGTATTCCATGTTGCACATGGCCACGGTGGCCGCCCAGTCGGCACGGTCCAGGTTTTTCTGCGTAAACTGTTTGTACAGTTTGTGGTGCTGGACGTAGTACCGCATGCGGAGCGCGGGGACGTTGATGACCTGCTTGTAGAGTTCGTTGACGTAAAAAACGATGTAGTACATGAACGTGTACTCGACAGCAAAATAACCGGAAAGGCCGCTCAGTTCATTGTCCATGTGTGCGATCTGGTCCTCGGCGTAGTCCATGACCTTGTCGTGGTAGTACATGAGGATGTCATCTTTCTTCGGAAAGTAATAGGTAAGATTGCCGGTGCCGATGTTGCAGGCAGCAGCGATATCTCTCATGCTTACGTTTTCGTAACCCTTTTCTCTCCAGAGCCGGACGGACTCCCGAAAGATGGTCTCTCGTAAATTCTTTGTCATAATGCACTAATTTTAGCACAGATTTTCTACGATTACAATTTGGACATGTCCAAGTTTTTGCTTGACAACTGATTATCAATATCTTACGATAAAGTTGGACATGTCCAAGTATTGACATCTGTCACTCACTTGGAGTCTTGCAACGGTTTTATGGTATTCATATTTTTGGAAAGGAGTGACAATATGCCGGATAAGGATAATATGCCTTGGGGTATTGCCAAAACCGGTTGGGCCAAATACGCGACCCACATGTCCTATGTGGGCGGTCTGTTCCTGGGACCCATCGGAGAAAACAGTAATTTCACGAAAATGTTCAAGCTGCTGGTCCCGGAAGAGGAGTGTCTTCTCGGCCTGCACGTCAAAAACAAACCCACCTCCGTGGAAGAGGTGGCCAAAGAAGCGGGCATCTCTGTGGAGAAGGCCGCAGGCATGCTGAAGCACATGTCCCAGAAGGGGCTCCTCTTCGAGCACGCCACGAAAGACGGGAAGTTCTTCTACCACGTCCCGCCGTTCATTCCGGGCTTCTATGAGTTCGTCATGACCGACCCCGACACCATCGGCAACCCGGAAGTCGCCAAGCACTTCCGCAATGCCCTTGACCGGGAACTCGGCCCCCTGCTCCGTTTTGCGGACGTCCAGGGTGGCGGCCTCATGAAGGTCACCCCTATCATGAACGAAATCAAGGCAGAGCAGAAGATCTATCAGTATGAGGACATCCTCACCTTCATCAACAATGCGGAGCGGTATTCCATCGCCGACTGTGCCTGTCGTACCGCCGGCCGTCTGACCGGTGTCGGCTGCGATCATCCGTATAAAGACACCTGTATGCAGTTCGACGAGACCGCCGACTACTATGTCCGCACCGGCCGCGGCCACTACCTCACCAAGGAAGAGGCCATTGCCAAGCTGAAAGAAGTCGAAGAAGCCGGTCTGGTCCACTGCGCCTTCCAGGTCGAAGGTCAGTACTACACGACCTTCATCTGCAACTGCTGCGGATGCTCCTGCGCGGGCCTGCGCCAGATCAACCGTCTGGACGCCAACCCCATGTCCCACTCGAACTTCCGCGCACAGATCGACGAGGACAAGTGCGTTGCCTGCGGAGAATGCGTCAAGATCTGCCCCATCAACGCCATCACGCTCGGCACGAATCTTCTTTCGAAGACCGACGCCCAGCAGAACCACTACTGGAAGACGGCCAAAGACCACATCATGTCGAAGGAAGACGTCCACGAGAACTTCATCAATGAACGCAACATGGTCGCGAAAGACGGCACGGCGCCCTGCATCGTCGCCTGCCCGGCCCACGTCGCGGTCCAGGGCTATGTCCAGAAAGCTGCCGAAGGCAAGTTCATGGAAGCCCTCGAACTCATCAAGAAGGACAATCCTCTGCCCGCCATCTGCGGCAAGATCTGCTCCCACCCCTGTGAGTCCGCCTGTACGAGAAACACCCTCGACGAGTCGCTGGCCATCGATGCCATCAAGATGTTCATCGCCGAGAAAGAAAACGTTGCCGGCCAGCGCTTCATTCCGGCCATCAAGGACAACTACGACGAGAAGGTTGCCATCATCGGCGCCGGCCCTGCCGGCCTGACCGCCGCTTATTATCTGCGCGTGGAAGGCTTCCAGGTCACCGTCTTCGACAAGAATGAGAAGCCCGG
>CAJGDU010000233.1 GCA_904502175.1 Clostridiaceae bacterium | reverse complement strand
CTTGCTTGTAAGGCAAGTGCTCTCCCAGCTGAGCTATACTCCCAAAAAATTGGGCCTTCGAAACTCCGCTGTGGTGCGTTCCCTGTTCCGACGACGATTTATATAATAATGCATTTAATAGGCATTGTCAACCACTTTTTTGCGAAAGTTTGAGGATGTCTGAGGCCGCAAAACGATAGGTTTTATCGCAAAACTGACAGCCCACTTCGGTGGTCTCTTCGGCGGCCATCTCGGCCAGTTCTTCCGGGCCCAGAGAGAGCAGCGCGCGCTCCACTCTTTCCCGGGAACAGTCGCAGACATAACCCACTTCGGCCTCTTCCAGGACTTCCAGTTCAAAGGCCGGCAGCGCCTTTTTCAGGATGTCGAACGGCGTGAGTCCGTCGGTGAGCATGGTGGTGACGGCGGACAGGCCTTTGATACCCTCTTCCACCCGGTCGATGGTCTCTTCGGAGGCCGTCGGCAGCAGCTGGATGAGGAAGCCGCCCGCCACGATGACCTCTTCCGTGTCCGGGGTGCAGAGCACGCCGAGCGACAGGACCGTCGGGGTCTGTTCACTGATGGCATAGTAGCCGGTCACATCTTCCGCCACTTCCCCGGAGACCAGGGGCACCTGACCCACATAGGGCTCTTTCAGGCCGAGATCCTTGATGACCGACAGGGTCCCGTTCCTGCCGACGGCGCCTCCCACGTCGAGTTTCTGCGGTGCCTTGTTCGGAAGGACGACTCTGGGGTTGACGACGTACCCTCTGGCATTGCCCTTCGGGTCCGCCACCGCGATGACGGAGCCGGCGGGACCGTCTCCTGCCAGACGCAGCGTGACAGAATGATCGGCCCCCTTCAGGGTGATACCCATGAAAGAGGCTGCGGTCAGAAGACGGCCGAGGGCCGCCGTACATACATTGGAAGTCTGGTGGATGCGCCGCGCCTCCCGGACCATGGCCGTGGTGTCGGCCGCCATACAGGTCAGCTGGCCGGAGGTATCGATGCATCTTACGAGATTCATCATAAAAGGGTCATTCGTCTTTCTGCATGCGTTCGAACACGATGTCGTATCCGCCTTCCCCGTAGCTCAGGGAGCGGTTGACACGGGAGATGGTGGCGGTGGACGCGCCGGTGGCGGCGACGATGTCGCTGTAGACCCGCTTTTCGGTCAGCATCTTGGCCACGACCACCCGCTGGGAGATGGACTTGAGTTCGTTCACGGTGCAAAGGTCTTCAAAAAACTTGTAACACTCGTCCCGGCTTTTGAGTTCCAGGATGGCGTCAAAGAGAAAATCCATGTTGGCGTCTTTCAGTTTCTCCGTCATGACAGAGTCCTCCGTTTTAGCGATGTAAAGTGATAACTGTAAGACCTATTTTAACATTGGTTTTTCACATTGTAAAGTGTTAAACTGCGAAACTCACAGGACCGCGTCGGCGATGAACTGCCGGACCGTCTCGGCGCCCTCCCCCGTTTTGGAAGAGAACGGGATGATGGCGAGGGCCCCGTAGGGCGCGATCTCCGAGGAGCGCTCGGCGAGCGCTTCCCGGTACTGCGTCTTGTTCAGTTTATCGCTTTTGGTGAGGGCGACGATGAAGGCCGTGTTGGTCTCCATGAGGAACTGCAGCATCTGCAGGTCGTCCTTCGAGGGTTTGTGGCGCATGTCGACCAGCTGCACCACCAGCGGGATGTTGCGCCCGGAAGTGAAATAGTGGTTGATCATTTTGCCCCAGCGGTCTTTCTCGGCGTTGGAGGCCTTGGCGTAGCCGTAGCCGGGCAGGTCGACGAGCTTGACGCCGTCGCCCTGGAAGAAATTGATGGTGATGGTCTTCCCCGGCTGCGAGCTGACCCGGGCCAGCTGCTTGCGGTTCAGGATCTTGTTGAGGAGCGAGGACTTGCCCACGTTCGAGCGGCCGGAGAAGCAGATCTCCGGCTGGGTGCTCGGCGGCAGCTGTTTGGACGTGCCGTAGGAGGCCTCGTAGGTTACCTGGTCAAATCTCATAACGCGGATCCGTCTTTTCTGAGCGCCCGGTTCCACACCTGGTTCAGGCTGGTCACCGGAATGAACTCGATGTTGTCTTTGACGACGTTGTCCACATCCTGCAGGTCCGGCACGTTGTCCTTCGGGATGATGACCGTGCGGATACCGGCCTTGTAGGCCGCCATGGTCTTCTCCTTCAGGCCGCCGATGGGCATGACCCGTCCGGTCAGGGAGATCTCGCCCGTCATGGCCACATGGCCGTCGACCTTCTCGCCCGACAGCGCGGACAAAAGGCTCGTGGCGATGGTGACGCCGGCGGAGGGGCCGTCCTTCGGGACCGCGCCTTCCGGCACGTGGATATGGATGTCCTTGTTCTTGTAGAACTCTTCGTCGATCTTCAGTTTGTCAGCGTTGGTGCGGATGTAGCTGACCGCGGCTCTGGCGGACTCCTTCATGACGTCGCCGAGGGAACCGGTCAGTTCCAGCTTTCCGCCGCCGTCCATGACGGCCGCCTCCACCTTCAGCATCTCGCCGCCGACCGAGGTCCAGGCGAGACCGTTGGTGACACCGACCTCATCGGCCAGCTCTTTGCTGTCCTTGAAGTGGGGCACGCCGAGGAACTCCTGCAG
>CAJGDU010000232.1 GCA_904502175.1 Clostridiaceae bacterium | reverse complement strand
CTGCATGAAGCTCGAGCGCAAAGAGCCCATCGATGTCGGCTATGTCGTCGGCAACGCCATGGACTTCGTGGTCAACGCCATGGGCTTCGACCCGAACTTCTTCAAGATCCGCAAGGAGATCTCCACCGAGTGGCTCCTCCGCACCGCGGACATCGTCGACGAGAAGACCTTCGGTTCGTAAACCGGCATCTTCATACGCAACACAGGCCTCTGCCTTCGGGCAGAGGCTTTTTTCTGTCCCCTTTTTCTTGACAACCTTTATAATAGGGCGTATACTCTGTTTAACTCTATTCCTAGGGAAATTCTAGGAATAAACAGCAAGGTTACTTTTACCAAGAGAAAAGGGGGCGTTCCGATGACGAAGAACGACCTGGTCCGGCAGGCGCTGGACGAAAAACTCTACAGTATTATCTACGAGAAGTACATCGCCCCGACGGAGCGGCCGAAACAGGCGTATGCCGGCATCGAGTTCGAGCTTCCCATTGTGAACCTCGAGAAGAAGCCGGTGGACTTTTCCGTGGTGCACGCACTGACGGACGCGTTTCTTTCCCGTTTCGGGTTCACGGAGGTCATCCGGGACGACAACGGCGACATCTACAACGCCACCCGGCCGGAGAACGGCGACAACCTCTCCTTCGACTGCAGCTTCAACACGCTGGAGTTCTCTTTCGGCAAGGATGAAGAGCTTTTGGCGATCCACGAGCGGTTCATCGCCTACTATTCCTTTATTCAGGACTATCTGCTCCCCCGGCACCACACGCTGACCGGCATGGGGCTGAACCCCTACCGGCACTTCAACAACAACGTGCCCATTGCCAACGGCCGGTACCGCATGCTGCTCCACCATCTGGAGTCCTACAAGAAGTACCCCGGCACCATCCTCTTCCACGACAGCCCGAACTTCGGCCTCTTCAGCTGCGCGTCTCAGGTGCAGCTCGACGCGGAGAAGGACACGCTGGTGGACACGCTCAACACCTTCACGAAACTCGAGCCTGTCAAGGCGGTGCTCTTCGCGAACTCCCCGTATGAGGACTTCCTCTGCTCCCGGGACTACTTCTGGAAGCACAGCATGCACGGCGTAAACCCGCACAACGTGGACATTTTCGACAAGCGGCTGTCCTCGGTGGACGAGATCATTGCGTACATCCGCACCATGTCCCTCTACTGTGTGGAACGGGGCGAGAAGTACATCAACTTCGCGCCGACGCCGCTGGAGAGCTACTTTACCGCCGACCACATTGACGGCGAGTACTATGACGCGGCGGAGGGCGTGTACAAGACCATCCGCTTCGCGCCGGAGTGGGAGGACCTCTCCCACCTGCGCTCCTTCAAGTTCGACGACGTCACGTTCCGGGGCACCATCGAGTTCCGCTCCGCCTGCGAGCAGCCCGTCCGGGACATTATGACCGTGGCCGCCTTCCAGACCGGCCTCATGGAGGTCATCCCCGAACTGAACGCCCGGCTGGACCGCGCCTCGTTCCTCTACGAACAGGGGTACAGCGACCTCGAGCTCCGGGAAATGCTGGTCAAACGCAACCTTCCGGACTTCCTGCGGGAGGAGGATCTCGAACAGCTCCTGGGCGATGTGATCGACCTGGCCGCCGAGGGCCTGCGCCGCCGCGGCAAAGGCGAGGAGAAGCTGGTGAAGAACCTCTATTCCCGCGCCTCCCACCTCATGAGCCCGGCCCGGGTCCAGGTGGAAGGCATGGACGCCGGCGTCCCGCTGGAGTATTATATTGAAGACTATTCGTCGTTAGACTGATATAATAGAAAAGTATTAATAGAAAGACAGAAAGGAGGGGGCTTTATGCTGAACCTGTCAAAAGAGCAGCTGCAGGAGCTGCTGCTCCACGGTCACTTCGGACTGGAAAAAGAAATGCTCCGGGTCACGGAAGACGGACACATGGCCCACTCCCCGGACCCGTTCCTCGGGCACCCGAACATTACGAAAGACTTCTGCGAGAACCAGACCGAGATCAACACCCCGGTCGCCGACTCCGCGGAAGAGGCCTACGGCATGCTGAAGGACCTCTATGCGGAGATCCAGAAGACGCTCGCCGGTCAATCGCCCCGCGAATATCTGTGGCCGTTTTCGAACCCCGCGTACATCGCGAGCGAAGAGGACATCCCCATTGCCCAGTTCCCCGGCGAAGACGCCCACAAGACCGCTTACCGCGAATACCTCGCCGGCCGCTACGGGCGGTTCATTATGACCTACTCGGGCATCCACTTCAACTACTCCTTCTCGGACGAGTTGCTGAAGGCAGACTATGAAGCCAAGCAGAAGACCTATGAGGTCGGCACCTTCCGGGACTACAAGGACAATTTCTATCTGGACCTCGCCAAGAAGGCTGCGGCTTACGGCTGGCTCATGACCGCCGTGACGGCGGCGAGCCCCGTGCGGGACCGCTCCTTCCTGGAGCCCGGTCTCTACGGCGGTTCCGTCTTCACTGGCAAAGGCTCTTCCCGCTGCGCCCACACCGGCTACTGGAACGCCTTCACCCCGGTCTTCGACTACAAGACGCTGGAAGGGTACATCCGCGGCATTGAATACTTTGTCACGAAGGGCCTGCTGGCCGCGCCCAGCGAGCTCTACTTCCCCGTGCG
>CAJGDU010000231.1 GCA_904502175.1 Clostridiaceae bacterium | reverse complement strand
TCGGCCAACTCCCGGTCCAGCCGCGAGATCGAGCCCGAACGGGGACGCATCGCCAAAGCGGAAAAGGCGAAGAAGGCCGACAACAAGGCGCGCGACAAAGCCCGTGCCAAGGTCCAGAAAGAACGGGCCAAGGCCGAGAAGAAAGCCCGCAAACAGGCGAAGAAACATCCGCAGCCCCCGCGGCAGCACAGCGCCACCTACAACCGCCGCCACGGCAACGACAAATAACAAAAAAGAGACCTGACTTACCGTCAGGTCTTTTTCTTATTTCAGGATTTCTTTTTCGACGTCGAAGTCCCTGCCATAGATGCTCTTGGTCTCCTCTATTGGGTGCGGGACGTTTTCGGGGTAAAAGTATTCGATCTTCTTGATTTCCCCGGAGGTGAGGCCGTCGTTTTCCCCGAAGGGCACGAGGACCTTGTCCCCTTTCCGCAGGGAGTTGTCGTTCGTGAGGTAATAGTAGCAGTGGCTGACGGCCGGGATGTGGACCGTGGCGTAGATGACTTCGCCTGCCCGCGCGCCGTGCATGTAGAGGCTCGGCGAGATGATGTTCACGAACATGCTGGCCAGCTGCAGGCGGTGGCCGATCATGCCGACGAACTGGGGCCAGTTCTCCGGCAGGCACGTGCGGTTGTAGTGCCACAGGTAGTGCTCCTGAGAGCCGTCGTGCCGGTCCACGCGGACGTCGAAGCGGGCGGGCTCCTCCGGGTTGGAGTCGTCCATGAACAGCGCGGGATAGCCGTCGAAGAAGCGGTCCCACATGTCGAGGCCGATGGACACCTCGTTCATGTTCCGGTACTCCGTCTGGGCGTAGACCTCGTCGGAGAAGGAACGGCGGTAGATGAGCTTCTGGGAGCGCCGGTCGAGAGACATCTCTTCCCGGTATTCCTGCGGGCCGAACTCGGTCTCGTCGACGGCAGAGTACGTCATGAAGATGGTCTCAATGAGGTCCGGGTCTATGAATTCGGCCTCCGGGGCCAGCTCGTCCACGAGCAGGAGCAGTTCGTCCCAGCCGGGCGGGTAAGCGCCGACGCCTTCGGAACGGACCTCCTCTGCCCCATCGTCTTTGTAGATGAGAGACCAGGAGACGTCCTCGGGCTGGTCGGACCGGTAATGGCCGTCCAGGGCGCGGAGGTTCAGACGGGACAGCCGCATGAGCCATTCCGTACTGCTTTCATATGGCTGGTTGCCGGGCAGACCCAGAGGCGGCATGGCGTTGAACAGGCGCGCCTTGTGGTAGACCTTCCCCTCTTTGACCGTGACGTCGATCTGGGAATGGACCCCGCCGCGGGTCACATCGAAAAACATGCGTTCCAGCATGAACGGACCTCCCTCGAAAAAAAGGGCCGCGAACCCGCGACCCCTTTTACTGATGAGCTTAACTTAGCTGACAACTTTACCGTTCTCGATGTCGTAAGTGACGCCGTTGAAGACGACCTTACCGGAGAAGTCGAAGTTGACCATGCCATTCTCGATATACCATTTGCCAAGGTTGTTGTCGGCAATACCGGTGAAGCCGGTGACAGCGTTGCCGTTCTGAACAAGAGCCCACTGGCCGTTGGCATCTTTGGCGACAGTGGCGCCGGCCGGGACAGTGACATTGGCGGAAGTAGTGGTGGCGGCAGCCGTAGTGGCAGCAGCGGTGGTAGCTTCAGCAGTCGTCTCTTCGACAGCGGCGACGGTCGTGGTCGGGGCGTCGGCGACTTCACTCTTTTCTCTCTGGCCGTAGATGATGCCGAGAACGAGAAGAAGAACGATGACGATGCCGATGATGATGGCAGATTTTACTTCTTTACTAAGTCCTTTCATAATTACACTCCTTCATGCATTGTGCAGGACTTTTTACTTCGCCAGTCCTGTTCTGAAACATTATAAAACATGCGTTTGGGAATTTCAACGTTTGCTTTTAAATATTATATGGATTATTTGCCCTTCTTATCCTTCAGAAGCGGCTTGATGGCGTTGTAGAGTTCGCTGGCCTTCTTGTTGTCGTGGCTCTGGAACTCCCGGACCAGGGCGTTGTTGATGCCCTGCTTGGTCTTGTACTTCAGGATGATGCGGACGACCTTGTCCGCGGTGGGTTTGTCCTTGATGAGGGCGTGCACGTCGCGCGACAGCTGGTCCTCCACTTTGGACTCGTCGCGGCCGGCCAGGTCGGAGACCAGGGAGACCTTGAGGCCCCGGTCCTGCCAGAACTGGCAGGCGGACTTGAAGCCCTTGTCCTGCGACACGACGAAGTAGTTGTTTTTGGGCGCCATGGCAATGAGATAGCCAAGGTAAGTGACCAGCTGGAAGTCCAGGGCGTTGGCTTTCCCGGTCTTCACTTCGGTCAGGTTGAACTGGGCTTTGCAGGCGTTGATCTTGCGGTGCATGCTGAAAGTGAGCGTGTTGGCGTTCTCGCTGTAGAACAGGAACACGACGTCCTCTTTCTGCAGGTTCTCAATGCCTTTGAGGCCCGCGAGTTTGACGTTTTCATAGTCGATGAGATAGGTGTTCAGATGGGTTCCTCCTTACAGGGTGGACCAGTCGTCCGGAATGAGGACGCCACCTTCCCATCCCCGCTCGGGCGGCTTGTTCAGAAGGGCCTCCGGGAAGACGCCCAGCATTCG
>CAJGDU010000230.1 GCA_904502175.1 Clostridiaceae bacterium | reverse complement strand
GGCAACCGCGCGTTGCGTGTGTTTCCGCCATCTATGGGTTAGAATGAGGATGGAGGTGTCTCTATGGAAACCAAAGATGTATTATATGAGCTCCGCACCAGAAACGGCCTTTCGCAGGACGAACTGGCGGAAAAGATATTTGTGACCCGACAGGCGGTGTCGCGCTGGGAGACCGGCGAGACCGTCCCGAACACCGAGACGCTGAAGCTGTTGTCCAAACAGTTCAACGTGTCCATCAACACACTGCTGGGCTCGCCGCACAAACTGGTCTGCCAGTGCTGCGGCATGCCGCTGGAAGATGAGATCATCAGCCGGGAAAAGGACGGGACGCTCAACGAGGACTACTGCAAATGGTGTTATGCCGACGGGACCTACACCTACAGCAGCATGGACAACCTCATCGACGTCTGCGTTCCCCACATGGTGAACGAGGACATCACGGAGGAACAGGCGAGGGCCTACATGAAGCAGCTGCTGCCCACCCTGGACTACTGGAAACGCTTCGACGAACTCGGCGACAACGGCGAGTTCGAGGCGTTCAAACAGCAGCTCATCGCCGAGATCAACGCTCTGGATATCGAGGGCATGCCCAAAGTGGAAACCCTGAACGCGCTGGTTGGCAGCTATGTGAACCTCGCGTACCGGCTCCCGAGCGGGATGACCGCGAAGTTCCTGGACGACCAGACCACCTACCTCGGGAACCAGCTCGAATGTGAATTCGGCGGCGACCGGTGTTTCGGCGTCCTCGCGAACATGGACTTCATCCTCATCTGCACCTACGGAAAGGACGGTGCAGACCCGGAACTCGTATTGTATAAAAAACGATGATTCAATAAATAATAAAAGAAGAGCCCGCGCCTTGACCGGCGCGGGCTCTGAGTTGCAGGGATGACTCAGTAGAATAACCAATAAAGAATCAGTGTGAAAAAGGACCCAAAGATATCGCCAATGGCGTCAAAGAAAGTTCCCATTTCATGCCCCTCCTTCAAAGTATTTAGTATTATCACTATAGCACGTCGACATAACTTTTGGCAAGTTTGCCCTAATGGTAGCGTTCTGCTTGTCATTCAAAAAGAGAGCGTGTATCGTAAAAGTAGGGAAAACGCAACCAAAGATAACAGGAAACGAGAAAACCTGCCAACTCCGGTTGGTGGTTCGCCACGCAAACAAAGATTACAATATTCATAGAAATCACACGGAGGAGGAAACTTCAGTGAATATTGTAGAAGTCACCGGCGTCTGCAAGACCTATCCTTCCTTTCAGCTGAAGAACGTGACGTTCCCGCTGGAAGAGGGGAAGATCACCGGTTTCATCGGCCGGAACGGCGCGGGAAAAACCACGACCATCAAATCGATGCTCAACCTGGTCCACACGGACTGCGGAGAAGTCACCTACTTCGGCCTGCCGCTCTCGGAACACGAAATGGAGATCAAACAGCGCATCGGTTATTCGACCGGCACCGTCAGCTGGTATCCGAGAAAACCCATCAAGGAGATCGTCGCGGTCACCAGGAGTTTCTATCCCACCTGGGACGAAGATGCCTATCAGAGATATCTGACGTTCTTCGGGCTGGATGAGAACAAAAAGCCCATCGAACTGTCCGAGGGCATGAAGGTGAAGTTCAATCTGCTTCTGGCCCTGTCCCACCGGGCGGAAGTGCTCATCCTCGACGAGCCGACCAGCGGGCTGGACCCTTTCTCGCGGGATGAGCTGCTCGAGCTCTTCGCGGCCCTGAAGGAACACGGCGTGACCATCCTGTTCTCGACGCACATCACCTCCGACCTGGAGAAGTGCGCCGACAACATCGTCTACATCAGCGGGGGCGACATCCGCGCCGCCTGTTCCCGGGACGCCTTCCTGCAAACATACGGCAACCCGGACGAGACCCTGGAAGAGGTCTTCCTGCGACTGGAACGGGAGGTGAGAGCATGAGCGCACTGCTGAAAAAGGAACTGCGCCTGAGCGCTCTCTTTCTGACTTATCTGTTCATCGCCTTTGCGTTCATGACGCTCCTGCCGGGGTACCCCATCCTCTGCGGCGTGTTCTTCATTACGCTGGGCATTTTCCAGAGCTTCCAGAGCGCACGCGAGGCTAACGATATCGTGTACTCCGCCCTGCTGCCGGTGGCCAAGTCCGACGTGGTGAAGGGGAAGTACCTGTTCACGGCGCTCATCGAACTGGCCGGGTTCGCCGTCATGGCCATCCTGACCCTGGTCCGCATGACTGCCCTGGCCGACGCGGCCATTTACCGGCAGAACGCCCTTATGAACGCCAACCCGTTCTTCCTCGGCGCGGCCCTGTTCATGTTCGGCCTGTTCAACGTCATTTTCCTCGGCGGCTTTTTCAAAACGGGCTACCAGCTCGGAAAGAACTTCGTCATCTACATCGTCGTGGCGTTCTTTGCCATCGGCCTGGCGGAGGCGGCGCACCATGTGCCGGGGCTCGGCGCCCTCAACGCCTTCGGCTTCGACCACATTGGCCTGCAGCTGCTCTGCCTGCTGGCGGGAGCCGTCTGTTTTGCGCTCATGACGTTCCTGTCTTACAATAAGGCATGTAAAAACTTTGAGTCCATCGACCTGTAGGAGGGGTGGGACATGTTGAAAGACAACCTGAT
>CAJGDU010000229.1 GCA_904502175.1 Clostridiaceae bacterium | reverse complement strand
TTGAGCGTGACGTCTACCTGGTCGCTCGGGATGCCGCTGAACATCTGGTAGTAGCCGCCCAGCATGAAGAGGGCCACGGCATAGGACTGGTCGTCTTCGCTCGCCGCGAAGGCGTTCTTGTCCACCCGGACGTCGAAGCTGGTGACGGTGTCGTTGTAGGTGATGTTCTTGTAGGACGTGCCCGTGGTGGTCAGGTTGGAAATGGAACTGTCGATCTCCCGTTTGAAGTCGGACAGGATGCTCGCCTGTTTCTCCCGGTTCATGGTGTAGGTGACCGAGCCGTCATTGTTGACCACGCAGCTGTCAAAGCCTTCCGCCTCCGCTTCGGCGATGATCTCATCCCGGTTCGCGCCCGCGAAGAAGTCCGGGGGCAGCGTGACCGAAATGGTCTGGGCAGCATCGTCGACGGCGACGTTGCCGGCAAGGGTGGCCGGAACTGTGACCGACTGGCCGGCGACCGGGCTGACTGTGGAACTGTCTGTTGTGCCGGTACTGTTCCGGTCCTGGACGATGAGGGCGATGAGCGCCAGGGCCAGGCCGGCTATGATGAGCCAGAACCACCATTTCTTATAAAACGGGACATAGCCGGAAGGTTTTTCGGCCGGCTCGCCGGCCGCTTTCGCGGCGGGGGCGGGCTCTGCGGGGACAGGCTCCGCGGGGGCTGCTGCGGGCGCGGGTTTGACCGGCGCCGCTTTCTCCTCCGGCTCCAGCTTCTCCGGCATGGGGGCCAGCGTCTGTCGCTTTTTCGGGGGAGCCTTCGCCTGCAGAGGCTTCCGCATGGCCTGTGCTTCGCGGGACCATGCCGCGTCCGCGGGCTCCTCAAAGAGGGACCGCGTCACTTCCGGTTCCGGTTTCGCGGCGGCGGTCTTTGCCACCGGTTTCACCTTCACCTTCACAGGCTTCGCTTTGACCTTTACGACTTTCTTGTTCCCTTCACTCACAAGGGGCACTCCTTTCCTCTCAGCTGACGGCTTTCGAGACCTCGTTCCAGAAGTCTTCAATGGCCTGCTGAGCGTCCTGCGCGTTCCACGCAGTCGTGCGGCGGGTGGTCCGACGAGTGGTCTTCTTCGTGGTGCTGGCGTCTTCGTCGGCATCCTCGTCCTCGTCGGCGTCTTCGTCATTCAGGGCGGACGTGGTCACCGTGCGGATGGTGGCCTCTTCGGCCTGGCCCATCTCGCCGCCGATGGCGTCGTCCCCGGCAATGACGATGTCGTCGGAGTCTTCTATTTCGAAGTCCTCCTCCGTCGTCGCGACCTTCTCGGTCGTCACCGCGGATATGGTCCGCTCGTACACATCTTTGCTGTGCCGGTTCTGCACGAAGTACACCGAAAGCCCGGCAATGATGCCGACCAGCACGACGGCCGCTATGGCGATGAGCCACGGTCTCGCCTTGGACTTCTTCGGCTCCTGCTCCGCGGCTTCGCGGCGGCGCCGCCCGGCGTCGCTCTCTTCGATGAGCACGCGTTCCTCGTTATAGTCTTTGTTCTCCTGGTTCATGCGTAACGCACCTCCCCGAGGGTATTCTTCTTTCGATTTCCCTTATTCTATCATACTTGCCTTAAAACGCAACAAGACCGCGCTTGCCGCGCGGTCTTGGTTCTCTTATGATGCGGGTGCCGCGGCGGGCGCTGTGGGTGCCGCTGTCGCGACGGTGGCTTTTCCGTTTTCGACATTGTACAGCACGCCGTTGTAGGTGACCTGGCCGTTCTTGCTGAAGTCGACCTTGGAATTCTCAACGTACCAGACGCCGTACGGGTTCTCGAAGACACCGGTCTCATTGAATGTGACCTTGCTGTCGGTGGTCTTCCACCAGCCGTACTCGTTCTTGTAAATGCCGTCGGCCTCGAACGTGACCTTGCCGCCTTCGACTCTCCACCAGCCGTATTCGTTCTTGTAAACACCGTTGGCGCCGAAGTTGACGTAGCCGTTCTCGATCCTCCACCAGCCGTTGGCGTTCTCCGCGATGCCGGTGTAGCCGGTCTTCACCTCGCCGTTTTCATAGAGGGCCCACTTGCCGTCCGGACCCTTGACGATGCCGTTCAGGGTCACGAAGCCTTTATAGGCCGGCCAGTAGGTGCTCTTCGCGAGGCTCGCCCGTTCGGAGGAACGGCTGGCCTTGCTGGCGGGGCGCTCGAAGTCGTAGCAGAACCGGTAGGCGGCGTTGTAGGCGCCGTCCGCCGTGTTGGGCGTACTCTTCAGCGTGTTCCAGACACTCTTGTAACCGGTCTGCAGTTCATACAGAAGGAAGTCGATCTGTCCTTCCACGGTGGACGCGTCCAGTCCGTTTTTGCTGCAGAAGTTGAAGAGGTCGGTCTTTCGGCTGCCGGTCCACTGGCAGAGTCCGTAGGACCCGCCGCGGGACGTAGCGGTCGGTTTGAAAGTACTCTCTTTGTCGATGTTCGCCATGACGCCACAGGCTGCCGCCGTGTTCAGGCCCTGTCGGGTGAGTTCCTGAAACACTTTGTCTTTGTTGCTCGCGGCCCCCGCCGGGAACAGCAGGACAACCAGCATGGCAAGCGCCAGCAGAGTCACGACGAGTGCGTTTCTCTTTCTCAAAATGCTTCTCCTGTTTCTGATGTGGTGATTTTGTTTGTGTGGTTTTTGTGTGTGCGTTTAAGTACTTTAACATAAATATTATACAGGA
>CAJGDU010000228.1 GCA_904502175.1 Clostridiaceae bacterium | reverse complement strand
CAGACCGTAGCGGACGATTTTCCGGTTCTCCCCTGTCAGGGGCACCATGTCCGCGACGGTGCCGATGGCGGCAATGTCGGCGAACTCCTGCATGACTTCCTCGTCAGCCCCTTCCAGGGCGCAGCAGAGTTTCAGCGCGACACCGCAGCCGGCGTAGTCTTCAAAGGGGCTGTTACAGTCGGAACGGTGCGGGTCGACGATGGCCACGCAGTCCGGGAGCTCATCGCCCTCGAGATGATGGTCCGTGACGACCAGTTCCATGCCCTTCTCTTTGATGTATTTGGCCTCCTCGACCGCGGAGATGCCGTTGTCGACGGTGATGATGAGTTTGGTGCCGGTGGCGGCAATGCGGTCCACCACGTCGTTGCTGAGGCCGTAGCCGTCCCGTTCACGCTCCGGGAGCATGTACGTGACGTCGGCGCCCTGCGCCTCCAGATAGGAGTACAGGATGGTGGTGGAGGTGACGCCGTCGCAGTCGTAGTCGCCATAGACGCAGATGCGCTCTCCGTCAAAGATGGCGTTGTTGATGCGGTCGACGGCCTTGTCCATGTCCGGGAGAAGGAACGGGTCGATCCACTCCTCGGAGTTGTCGAAGAACCCGTCCAGTTTCTCCGGCGCGTCGAAGCCCCGCTGGGTGAGCAGAAGAGCGGTCAGCGGGTCGATGGAGAACTGCTCCGCGAGCGTCGACGCCAGTTCCTTATTCAATTGTCTCAGCGTCCACTGTTTGCGAGGCATGTCGGTTTCCTGTCTTTCTATGTGAATTCAAAAAGTTTTGAGGTTGCGGAGGTACGCGAAGGTGGCGTCCTCCCCTTCTTCGGCCAGCATGACGAGCAGCTGCCGGAGGAGTTCGTAGGTCTTCGGCGCCATGAGTTTTGTGTAGTCCATTTTGGAGAAGTACTCGAGGGGCGTGGCGTCTGTGTACGTATCGCCGTGGTAGACTTTGCTGGCGGCGACGCGGTCGCAGAACATCTCCTTGATGTACTTGAGCGGCATTTCGACGGGGACCATTTCAAAGACCCCGATGCCGTTGTCGAACCAGAACTCGAAGTGGTGCTTGTTCCGGCCCTTGTGGTGGAGCCAGGCGGCGCTGTAGCCGGTGTTGCGGCGCTCCTCGACGTTCGGGCTGTGGTCGCCCGCGAAGTACCGGACACCGGCCATGAACTCGATGGGATGGTACTTGGAGAGGTCGTGGAGCAGCCCCTGGACCGGGATGCCGGCCTTGAAGCAGTGCTGCCGGACCAGCCGCCGGTGGGTGTTGATGGTGTGCAGATGATGGAACGCGTTGGAAACGTAGTTCGTCATGGGTGCACCTCTATTTGTGAAAGCACTTCCCCGACGCTGTCATGGATGACGAGGTTGGCGGCGGAGTCGGCGGGCGTGGGGTCCCGGTTGATGAGGATGAGCCACTTGCCGTTGAAGTAGCGCAGGAGGCCTGCCGCCGGGTAGACCACGAGCGATGTGCCCGCGACAATAAGGGTGTCGGCATTCGCAATGGCGTTCACAGCGCCTTCGACGGTGGCGTTGTCGAGGCCTTCCTCATAGAGGACCACGTCGGGCTTGACCGTGCTGCCGCAGACGTCGCACTCGGGAATGCCTTCGGAGTTCACGACATAGTCGAGGTCGAAGAACTTTCCGCAGTTCATGCAGTAGTTGCGGAGGACGGAGCCGTGGAGCTCATAGACCCGCTGGGAACCGGCGGCCTGGTGCAGACCGTCGATGTTCTGGGTGACCACGGCCAGGAGTTTGCCGGCCGCTTCCAGCTCGGCGAGTTTTTTGTGGGCGGCATTGGGCTGCGCGTCCCGGAACAGCATGCGGTCTTTGTAGAACTCATAGAATTCGCGCGTGTTCTGCCGGAAGAACGTATGGCTGATGATGGTCTCCGGCGGATAGCGGTATTTCTGGTTGTACAGGCCGTCCACGGACCGGAAGTCCGGGATGCCGCTCTCGGTGGACACGCCCGCGCCGCCGAAGAAGACGATGCGTTCGCTGTCGTCAATGATTTCCTGTAGCTTTTTGACTTTGACTTCGGTGTCTTTCGTCATGATGGTGTTCCCTTTCGGTTATGAGAAGTTCTTGAGGATGTTGTCGATGTCCTTCTGTGTGGGCGCGACGATCTGCAGGACGAGCGCGTAGCCGTTGACTTCGGTGACCATGACCTGAGAACGGGCCACTTCCTGTCCGTTCATGCCGTCAAAAGCAAAGCCGGCGAAGTTGAGACCGGAGACGACTTTGATCTTGGTCTGCATCTCCACGTCGTTCCCCACCTGCGCCTTGAGGGCGTTCATGACCTGCTTGGTGTTGGTGAAGTTGCCGCCGCTCAGGGAGAAGTACTGCAGCTTGACGGACATGGAGCCCGAGGCGTTCCGGGCGTCGAGGTCCAGGATAGAGGTGGGCGTGACCGAACTCTTGTTGGCGCCCTTCAGAGTCCAGCCGCTGGGCGCATCGAACGTGATGCCGGAGAACTTGCTCTTGTACGTGTTGCCCTTGATGGTGCCGTACTCGAACTCGGCGCCGGTGCCGTATTCACTGGTGACCTTCGGCAGAGTGGTTTCCCCTTCCATGTCGGCGGCGCCCTCTTCTCCGTAGAGTTCATAGGCATTGCCGACGGTCCGTCCGGTGTACTGGTCGGACATGGTACGGCTCTTGATGGAGT
>CAJGDU010000227.1 GCA_904502175.1 Clostridiaceae bacterium | reverse complement strand
CGGAACGAGATCATCCAGACCATCAAGGACGGCGTGAAGACGAAAGACGTCAACAAGGCCATCCACTGCATCTGGTACTGCGTCAACACTGCCACGAACCGCATCGAGCCGGAAGAGATCGACTGGCTCCGGGAGTTCGCGAAGGAGAACGCCATGACCAATGTCCCGGTCATCGTGGTCCTCACGCAGTCCTTCTCGAAGAAAAACGCCCAGGCGCTCCGCCAGCTCGTGCTGGACGAGAAGCTCGACGTGCTCCAGGTGGTCCCGGTCCTCGCGAAGGACTATGAGATCGACGAAGACTATATCGCCAAAGCATACGGGCTCGATGTGCTCATCCAGGTCATGGCGGAAGCCCTGCCGGAAGAGCTCCTGAGTACCCTTTTAAACGTGCAACGCGCGTCCCTTGACCTCAAGCGCTATTATGCCAGGACCGCTGTCGCGGCGGCCACTTCGGCGGCGTTCGGGGAAGGGTTCATGCCGGTCCCCTTTGCGGACAGCGCGCTGCTCATCCCCACGCAAATCGCCATGATCGGCTCCATTACGGCCATCTTCGGCCTGGAGGTCAGCAAGAGCATCATCGTCACCTTCGCCTCCGCCATGCTCGGCACCTCCGGCGCCACGCTGGCAGGGCGGGCCATTTCCTCGACGCTTTTGAAACTCATCCCGGGCGCCGGCACCGTCCTCGGCGGCACCATTTCCGGTTCCACCGCGGCCCTGGTGACCACCACCCTGGGCGAGGCCTACATCCTGCTCATGGAAATGCTGTGGCTCGGCGAGTTCAACAGCTCCGACTTTGACACCGCCGCCGGACGGGCGCAGTTCCGCCAGCTCTTCCGGGAGCGGCTGGAAGACCGGACCTCCAAGGTCAGCGACCTGCCCGAGGGCCACTCCATCAACGACGTCATGGACCTGCCGGAGAACGTGAAAATACCCGCAAGCATCCAGTCCATGATCGACAGCGGCATGCAGGCCGCGGAGAACATCTCCCTTTCCGACATGCTCCTGAACGCCGCGTCCAAAGTGCCCGGCGCCATCGAGAGCCTCATGGGCGGCGAACTGCCGGAGTCCATCAAGAAGTCCAAACTCGGAAAGGCCATCGAGGTCTACAAGATCCTCAGCGCCGAAGAAGAAAACAAAGAATAAAAAAGAGGAGCCCGAGAG
Source organism: Clostridiaceae bacterium (assembly GCA_904502175.1). Lineage (GTDB taxonomy): Bacteria > Bacillota > Clostridia > Oscillospirales > Acutalibacteraceae > RUG420. The sequence goes on along the minus strand of CAJGDU010000227.1, from coordinate 1,498 downwards.
GGCTCCTTTTTCTATGTCTTATTTGCGCCTCCGCCAGTGCACGGTGAGGTTTTTGTTTTCCGCCGCGCTGTCTTCGACGACGTTGCGAAACGCGTAAAACGCGGCTTCCAGCGCCTTTTTGGCGGGTTTGTAGCCGACGAAGGTGATGACGGTGGGCTCCATGATGTCCGTCAGGCAGTCGTGGAGGGCGTCCAGGTTCTTGCCGTAGTAGTCGGGGAGGGCGAGACCTTTCTGCAGCGCGTTGTGGAGTTTTCTTTCCGTGTCCACTTTGCTGAGGTCGATCTCATAGGTTTTGTTCTCTGCCATGTCGGTCACTCCTCTCCGTACAGCAGTTCAAAGGTCTCGTAGTGGTCGGGCGTGTAGTAGATGAGGCCGTCGGTCGAATAGACGAGGCGTTTCGGCCCGCGGCTCCGCTTTCCGAGGGTGTCGATGTCGCACTCATAGTACGTGCGGCCCTTCTTCTTCGGAAGGTGTCCCTCATAGTTGCCGAAGTAGTTGCCGCCGAGGCATTTGCCCGGGGCGTAGGGCTCGAGGGAACCGCCGTCCCAGCCGAGGCGCTCGGCCTGCTTCTTCGTGATATAGTTCTGCGGCAGTTCTCCGTAAGTGTGGAGGTAGAGTGCCACATCGTCCTTCGAGGTGTAGGTGCCGTTCTTGTCGAGCTTCCCGGCCGAGGCCGCGTTCGTGGTGCCGCCGGAAGGACTGCCCGGCGTGGTGGTCACGGTACAGCCGGTGAGGACGGCGGCCAGCAGAAGCAGGACGGTCAGGACCGACAGAAACGGTTTGAAAACAGTTTTCATGGTTCGCTCCTTTCAAAGAAGACTTCGGGGAACCAGTCTTCCAGCGTGCTGACGCACACCCGGTCGACGATGGCCTTGCAGGGGTTGCCCTCCACCGCGGCATACGGGGAAGAGGCGCTTTCAAACTGAGTATACACGTTCCGGGTCTCGGGGTCTATGGTCACTTCCTCCATCATGGGCGGAAGTTCGAGGGCGCCGAGGTCTCTGCAGTCTTCCAGAAGGAGGACTTTTCCTTTTTCCAGTTTCGTAAGGTCGACTTCATAGCGGTAGACCTTCGAGGGGTTCACCCGGCCGCCGGAGACGGAGATGGCAAGGTACGTTTTGTCTCCGATGTCGGCGAGCAGCGCGCCCTGGGCCAGGATGGGCATCTCTATCTCGCCCTCTTTCACGAGGCGCGGGATGCCGAGCACGTTGCGGACCCGGAAGCACACCATGGTGCCCTTCTTCTTCGAGTAGGAGTTGCCGACCCACATGCGGTCCCGGAAGGTCATGGTGAAGATGGCGTTGCAGTGTATCTTCGTCGTCGTGAGGTAGCGGACGCTGCCGAAGCCGTAATGGATGACGCGTTCCAGCTCGGAGAACAGCACGGCGCTCATCTTCTGGTCCGTGTCCTTGGCGATCCACACGAAGGTGCCGTCATAGGAGATGCCGCCCACGTGGTTGCAGTCCGGCAGGGAAACGGTGGCGATGTGCTCCTGAGT
>CAJGDU010000226.1 GCA_904502175.1 Clostridiaceae bacterium | reverse complement strand
GCCAAGATGCCCCACCTGCTCATCTGCGGCACCACCGGCTCCGGTAAGTCGGTCTGTGTCAACGCCATGATCCTGAGCATCCTCTACAACGCGAAGCCGGAAGAGGTCAAGCTCGTCATGATCGACCCGAAGAAGGTCGAATTCATCGTCTACAACGGCATCCCGCACCTGCTCGTCCCCGTGGTCACCGAGCCCGCGAAAGCGGCCGGCGCGCTGCAGTGGGCGGTCCGGGAGATGAACAACCGTTACAAGACATTTTCGGAAAACAACGTCCGCGACATCCGCGGCTACAATGAACTCGCGGCCATGGACCCCGACATGGAGCCCCTGCCGCAGATCGTCATTTTCATCGATGAGCTGGCCGACCTCATGATGGCCACGCCCAAGGAAGTGGAGGACTGCATCTGCCGTCTGGCCCAGATGGCCCGTGCCGCCGGCATGCATCTGGTCATTGCCACGCAGCGTCCCTCCACGGACGTCATCACCGGCCTCATCAAGTCGAACATCCCGAGCCGGCTGTCCCTGTCCGTGTCCTCGTCCACCGACTCCAGAGTCATCCTGGACATGGTCGGCGCGGAGAAACTGCTGGGCAACGGCGATATGCTGTTCAACCCCCTGGGCGCCTCGAAGCCCACCCGCATCCAGGGCTGCTTCTCCACCGACGGGGAAGTGGAAAAGGTCGTGAACTACATCAAGAACCAGGAGACCTCGGTCTATGACGAAGAGGTCCTCAAGGATATCGAAGCGGCCGCCACCGCGGCGGAGAACGCCAACAACAAGGGCGGCGGTGTCAGCGGCCCCGGCGGAGAAGTGGCCGGCGACGACCTCTTCGAGAAGGCCATCCAGGTGGTCGTGGAAGCCGGTCAGGCCTCGACGTCCATGCTCCAGCGCAAACTCGGCGTCGGCTATGCCCGCGCCGGCCGTCTCATCGACGAGCTCGAGGAGAACGGCATCATCGGCGAGTACCAGGGCTCCAAGCCCAGAGCGGTGCTCATCACCCGTCAGCAGTGGCTGGAACGCAACGCCATGTCCGGCGAGGCCGACGAAGGCGCTGCTGCCGCCATTGAGTTAGGTTTGGACGAATAGAGAGAGGAGAGCAGAAAGGAGAGACCTTATGATCGGCTCGTTGAAATCCATCCTGGCCGGCACCCTCGCCGTCCTCATGCTGGGCCTTTCTGCCATCTTTACCTTCGGACACAACATCAGCGAGAAACTGCCCACCTGGGATGACGTCTACGAGTTCTTCGGCATGGCGGAGGAAATCGAAAAAGGGGAGGTCTACGACCAGCCCTTCACCATGAGTTTCCTCGACGTCGGCCAGGGCTCCGCCACCGTCATCCACTGCAAGGATCCCGACTTCACCATGCTGGTGGACACCGGGGAACAGGGGAATGACGGCGTCATTCTGGACGAGCTGAAAAAGCTCGGCGTCAGACGCCTCGATGATGTCGTCCTGAGCCATCCGCACTCCGACCATGTCGGCAGTTTTCCGGAACTGGCAAAGTCGAATATTGCCATCAAATATGTCGTCCTGCCCATCGTCGACCAGGACCGCCTCGGAGAGGACACCGCGCTCTACCGGGTCGTCCTCGGCGCCATACGCTCTGCGGATGCCACCATTGTCACGGCAAAACCCGGAAAACGGATCACGGTCAACTCGAAAAAGACCGACAAAAAGGTCATTATCGAGTTCCTCGGACCCATCGGCGGGAAAGAGGCCCAGACCGACAACCTCAACAACCGCTCCGTCTTTGTCAAGGTCACCTACGGCGATGTGTCCGTCCTTCTCACCGGGGACGGCGAGTATGGGGAGGAAATGGACGTCATCGAATGGCTGAACTCCGAAGAGGGGAAGGCCTCCGGCGTCACCGCCCAGGCCACCATCCTGACTGCCGCCCACCACGGCAGCCATACCTCCTGTTCCCGCCGCTTTCTCGCGGTGGTCAAGCCGAAGTACGGCATTGTGAGCTGCGCGAAGGACAACGAGTTCGGCCACCCGCACGACTCGACGCTGACGAACTTCAAAGACGTCAATGCCCGTGTCTACCGCACCGACGAACTGGGCACCATCGTCATCGGAACCGACGGCAAAACGCTCGTCAACTAAATGAAAAAAGCTCCTCTTCCGAGGAGCTTTTCTTTTTGCGTTTTTACAGTTTCTTTGCCAGTTCTTCGGCTTCTTCCAGGACGCTGGCGAACTTCTTCAAAGCGGCGTTCACCGGTTCCGGGGAAGAGAGGTCGATGCCGGCGGCTTTCAGCTCGTCCAGCGGGTCCATGCTGCCGCCGAGCGTGAGGAACTTCAGATACCGGCGGACAGCGGAGTCTTCATCGGCCAGAGCCGCTTCCGTGCCGACCGTCCGGGCCTCTTCCAGAATGGCCTCGGAGAGGGCGACGGCGGCGGAGTAGCTCGTGGCGTATTTGTAGACGTAGAACGGCCGGTAGAAGTGGGGGATACGTGCCCACTCGAAGGCGACTTCGTCGTCGAGCGTCAGGCCCGGTCCGAAGTAGTCCGCCACGAGTCCCCGGTAGAGCGCGTTCAGGGCAGCGGGGGTCAGGGGCTCGCCCTGCTCCGCCATGGCGTGGGCGGCCTTCTCGAACTCGGCGAACATGGTCTGGCGGAACACCGTGCCCTTGAAGTTCTCCAGGTACTGGTTCAAAAG
>CAJGDU010000225.1 GCA_904502175.1 Clostridiaceae bacterium | reverse complement strand
CGTCTCCTACTTCCTCGACTCCGACATGCCGGAGGAGGACTTCGACGAGATCGACCCGAACCAGGACTTCTACTTCGACAAAGACGGCACGCTCGTGCTCTGCTTCGACAGCTATGAGGTGGCCCCCGGCTACATGGGTCCCGTCACCTTCAAAGTCCCGCAAAAGGTCTACCGGGGCGATTTGCACGCAGAATACCAATAAACCGAAAAAGCTCCTTCCCGGACGGGAAGGAGTTCTTTTATTTTTCGCCTATCTATGGTAAAATACTATGACTATTTTTACGAGAGCTGGTGACCGTTTTGGCAGTGTCTCAGGAGCAGCTGAACCGGCAATTTGAATATATGACGGAAGTCCGCCGCCTCCTGACCGAACGCTTCGGAGGAGAGGCTCCGAAGGCCTTTTCACACACCTACGGATGCCAGGGCAATGTGGCGGACGGCGAGCGCATCAACGGCCTTCTGGAACAGATGGGCTACGAGTTCACCGACCGTCCGGACGAGGCCGACTTCATCCTCTTCAACACCTGCGCCGTGCGCGAGCACGCGGAAGAGCGGGTCTACGGCAATGTGGGCCGGCTCAAGGAATTCAAGAAGACGAACCCGAACCTCATCATCGCCCTCTGCGGCTGCATGGTCCAGCAGGAGCATGTCGCCAAACGGCTCAAAAGCCACTTTCCCTATGTGGACCTGGTCTTCGGCACCCACGTCCAGTACCGGCTGCCGGAGCTCCTGTACCGGCTCCTGACCGAAGGGGGACGGGTCTTCGACATCACCGAAGATGACGACGACATCGCCGAAGGGCTCAGGGTGCGCCACAACCATCCGTTCAAGGCCTTCCTGCCCATCTCCTACGGCTGCAACAACTTCTGCACCTTCTGCGTCGTGCCCCATGTCCGGGGCAGGGAGCGGAGCCGGAAGTATGAGGACATCCTGGCGGACGCCAGAGCCCTCGCAGCGTCCGGGTACAAGGAGATCATGCTCCTCGGCCAGAACGTCAACTCCTACGGCAAGGACTTCGGGGAAGAGGAACTCTTCCCGAAACTCCTGAAGGACATCAACGACATCCCCGGCGACTTCCTCATCCGGTTCATGACCTCCCACCCCCGGGACTGCTCCCACGCCCTCCTCGACACCATGGCGGCGTGTGAGAAGGTGGAACACCACCTGCACCTGCCGGTCCAGTCCGGCAACAGCGAAGTCCTCCACCGCATGAACCGCCACTACGACCGCGAGAAGTACCTCGAGACCATCGCCTATGCCCGGAAGAAGATGCCGGACCTCGCCATTACGAGCGATATCATCGTCGGGTTCCCGGGAGAGACCCACGAACAGTTCCTCGACACCATCAGCCTCATCCGTGAGGTCGGGTACTCGGCACTGTACACGTTCATCTATTCTCCCAGAGTCGGCACCCCCGGCGCCTCCATGCCGGACCCGGTGACCGCGACCGAAAAACAGCAGTGGTTCGAAGAACTGCAGTTCGCCCAGGAACAGGTGGCGGCGGAGCGCTCCGCCGGCATGAAGGGGAAGACCTGCCGGGTGCTCACGGAGTACCGGAACAAGGCGGGCCGTCTCTGCGGGCGCAACCCTGAGAACACCATGGTCGAATTCGAAGGCCCCGACGAACTCATCGGGACATTCGTCGACGTGAAGATAACAGAACCGCTCACCTGGATCCTGAAGGGTGAGCTTGCAGAAAGAGTGTGACCAATGGCGGAATTCACCCCCATGATGAAGCAGTATCTCTCCATCAAAGAGGACTACAAAGATACCATTCTCATGTATCGGGTCGGAGACTTCTATGAGATGTTCTTTGACGACGCGAAGCTGGTGTCCTCGGTGCTGGACCTCGTCCTCACCGGCAAGGACTGCGGCAAGGAGGAGCGCGCCCCCATGTGCGGCGTCCCCTTCCACAGCGTGGACCCGTACATCGCCCGCCTGGTCGCCAAAGGGTACAAGGTCGCCATCTGTGAACAGACGGAGGACCCGGCCCTGGCCAAGGGGCTCGTGAAGCGGGAAGTCATCCGCATCGTCACCCCCGGCACCGTCATCGAGAGCTCCATGCTCGACGAGGCGAAGAACAACTATCTCTGCGCCGCCTTCCACGCGGAGGGCAAGACCGGCATCTGCTTCGTGGATGTCTCCACCGGCGAAGTCCAGCTGACGGAGCTGGAGGAGTCCCAGAACGGGGAGCGGGTCATCAACGACCTCGGCCGGTTCACCCCGCGGGAGATCCTCGTCAACGCACAAGCGGCAAAACTGAAAGGGCTCAAATCCTACTGCGAGAAACAGGAGGGGACGAGCCTGCGGGTCCTGAAGGAGTCTGGATCCCTGATTGCAGCAGGGGTCTGGAACAATTCAATCATGTAATCATTTTGCTCTTTTCCGATGATAGGATCGTAATGCGCTCTGACAATTTCCGTTGCCATCGCGGACATTTCATAGATCCCATTTTCATCTGTTAATATAAGTTCCTCAAAAGAGATGCCATCTTCGGGATTTTTTGTCCTTCTTATCATTTTCTTCTTTTTCTAATTCTTCATCTTCATCGTCTTCGTAATCATCGTCATCGTCAAGTGTTATTTGATAAAACCATCTTCCCTTCAGAAAAGACTCACATAGGTTTTCATCAAATTTCACTATTCGTCGGTCCAACGATTCGATTTCTCTCATTACGTCTCCTTTAAAT
>CAJGDU010000224.1 GCA_904502175.1 Clostridiaceae bacterium | reverse complement strand
TAGGCCACCGCCGGGGTCGGGATGACACCGAGCGTGAGGACGTCCGCGCCGACGGAACAGAGTCCGGCGGCCAGGGCCGACTCGAGCATATCGCCCGAGAGACGGGTGTCCGCGCCGATGAGGACCTTCGGATGTTTGTTTTCGTTTTCCTCGATGAGGACCATGGCGGCCGCGCGGCCGATCTTCATGGCAAGTTCCGGTGTCAGTTCGGTGTTGGCGACGCCGCGGGCGCCGTCGGTTCCAAATAATCTGCCCATAGGTGTACTCTCCTAAAACTTCAGCTGTTCGTTGTCTTTGCTCTCCCCGGTGCCCGGTTCGGGCAGGCCGAGGTGCCGGTATCCGGCGGGGGTGACGACCCGACCCCGCGGGGTGCGGGACAGAAAGCCGATCTGCATGAGATAGGGCTCGTAGACGTCTTCGATGGTGGTGGCGTCTTCGCCGATGGCCGCCGCGATGGTGTCGAGGCCGACGGGCCCGCCGTTGTAGTTGCGGACCATGGCGCTCAGCATGAGGCGGTCGATGTTGTCGAGGCCGAGGGCGTCGATCTCCATGCGGGAGAGCGCGAGGTCGGCGTCCTGCTTGGTGATGGTGCCGTCACCCACGACTTCCGCGAAGTCCCGGGCGCGCTTCAGAAGCCGGTTGGCGATACGCGGTGTGCCGCGGGAGCGCTTGGCCAGTTCCTCCGCCCCTTCCGGGTCGATCTCGATGCCGAGGATGCCGGCGCTGCGGGTGACGATCTGGGCCAGTTCGTCGGGCGTGTAGAGCTCCAGCCGCAGGATGACGCCGAAGCGGTCCCGCATGGGAGCGGACAGAAGGCCCATCCTCGTGGTGGCGCCCACCAGAGTGAAGTGGGGCAGCTCGAGGCGGATGGACCGGGCTGAGGGGCCCTTGCCGATGATGATGTCGATGGCGTTGTCCTCCATGGCCGGGTACAGGATCTCCTCCACCTGGCGGGAGAGGCGATGGATCTCATCGATGAACAGCACATCGCCCTCGTTGAGGTTCGTCAAAAGCGCCGCGAGGTCGCCCTGTTTCTCGATGGCCGGACCGGAGGTGACCCGGATGTCCACGCCCATTTCGGCCGCGATGATGCCGGCGAGGGTGGTCTTGCCGAGGCCGGGCGGGCCGTAGAGCAGGACGTGGTCGAGGGTCTCTCCCCGCCCTTTGGCGGCATCCATGTAGACCTTCAGGTTCTCCTTGGCCTTCTCCTGGCCGAGGTAGTCCTTCAGAGCCCGGGGACGCAGCGAGACTTCCAGAGCATCGTCCTCGGACCCGGTGAACTCCGGGGTCATGAGGCGGCTCTCAAAATCCATATCTTCTGTAAACATTCCGCAAAGCTCCTTACGCTAACTGTTTCAGTGCCTGTTTGATCATGTCTTCGGTGGACAGCGAGGCGTCCAGCTTGCCGACCGCGACGGCGGCTTCGGACTGGCTGTAGCCCAGCATGACCAGCGCGCCCACGGCGTCTGCCGCGTTGCTGTTCCCCGCGGAGGCGGAGACGGAAGCGGCGGCGACGAACGCCTCGGAGGCGGAACCCGGGTCGAGGTTCTTCGCCACCTTGTCCTTCAGTTCGAGGACGATGCGCTGGGCGACCTTCGGCCCCACGCCCTTCGCGCGGGTGATGGCCTTGTAGTCCCCTGCCGCGACCGCGAGGGTCAGGCGGGCGGGGTCCATTTCGGAGAGGACCGCGAGGGCGGCCTTCGGGCCGACACCGGACACGCCGGTGAGCATCTGGAAGGCGTCCTTTTCCGCCTTGTCGTGGAACCCGATGAGGTCCACGCCGTCCTGCTTGAAGTTCATGTAGGTGAACAGCGTCTCCGTGCTCCCGATGGGACCCAGCTGCTGCAGGGTGTTCAGGGAGATGTCCAGCTGGAAGGCGATGCCGTTCACGTTGATGGCGGCCATGGAAGTGTCCGCGTAGACCAGTTCTCCGGTCAGACTGTAGATCATCTCGTCAGATTCCTTTCCTTATCTTCAGCGGGCGTTTCGACGGCTGTTCGAGCGAGCCGAGCGCGGAGCCGCCCACGTGGGCGTGGGTGATGGCCAGCGCCAGCGCGTCCGCGGTGTCGTCCGGTTTCGGGACCTCGTCCAGTCCGAGGATGACCCGGGTCATTTCCATGACCTGTTTCTTCTCGGCCTTGCCGTACCCCACCACGCCCTGTTTGACCTGGATGGGGTTGTACTCGGCGACGGTGAGCCCCGCCTGCGTGGCCGCCAGCAGCAGAACGCCTCTGGCCTGGGCCACGTCGATGCCCGTGGTCTTGTTGTTGGTGAAGAAGAGTTTCTCCATGGAGAGGACTTCGGGACGGTTCCGTTCGATGATGGCCTGCATCTCGGTGTAGATGTGCTCAATGCGCTTCGGGAACGGCGTTCCGGCCTCCGTGGTGATGGCGCCGTAGTCCACGACGGTGAACCTGTTTTTCTCATAATCGAGGACGCCCCATCCGATGATGGCGTACCCCGGGTCGATTCCCAGGATCCTCACAGAGCATACCTCCCCAATTTAATATTCAGAATATTATAACACTAAAAGTTAGATGTGACAACGGAAAAGGCCCTGTTCCGGACACCCGTGTTTCGGGGTCGGAGCAGGGCCTTGTTTCAGGTCGTTCGTTTACTTGGTGAGAAGGCTGTCGGTGAACTGTTCGGCTGCCCGCGGCGTGGCGCCGCCCTTGCGGATGGCAAAGGCCTG
>CAJGDU010000223.1 GCA_904502175.1 Clostridiaceae bacterium | reverse complement strand
TCGAGGCGCTGAACAACATGGGCTTCCACGCCTATTCGGCGTCCGTGGACCCGCAGGGCTCCGCCTGGGACCGCGCCTGTGAACTTTACGCGCAGCTCACCGGCACCAAGGTCGACTACGGCAAGGCCCACTCCGACAAGCATGTCCACCAGCGGTATGGCGAGGACTTCTCCGGCCGCGCCCTCGTTCCGAAGTGGAGCGCGAAGGACAAGATCAACCTGGTCGGCCACAGCTTCGGCGGCGCCACCACCCGCCTGCTCATCGAGCTCATGACCAACGGCTCCGCGGACGAGCGGAAAGCCACGAAGAAGGACGACATCTCTCCCCTCTTCACCGGCGGCAAGGGCGACTGGATCTACTCCGTCACCTCTCTCGCGGCGCCCCACAACGGCACCTCCGCGTACAACGTCCCGGAAGGCTATGACGACAGCCTGAACGCCTGGCAGCGGTTCAACTCCAAAATGCTTGGGCGATTCACCTCCGGCGCCGGCTCGGAAGGCTATGCCCGTGCGGAAGACGACTACGCCCATTTCGACCTGCAGATCGACAACGCCCTGGCCCTCAACGAGACCATCGGCACGTACGACAACATCTGGTACTTCTCCATCCCCTGCAACTCCACGGTGAAGCAGGCGGACGGCACCTGGTACCCGGACAAGAAGATCACCGAGACCACCATGATGAACGGCGGCATCAAGATGGGTAAGACCAAGGCCACCACCAAGGGCGGTTTCAAGATCGACGAGAAGTGGTTCCCGAACGACGGTCTGGTCAACACCATTTCCGCGAAAGCTCCGTTCAACGCGCCGAAGAAGGCCTACAAGCCCGGCGTCACGAAGCTCTCCGCCGTCAAACCCGGCGTCTGGAACGTGCTCCCCACCTACGTTGGTGACCACATGTCCATGTCCGGCGGACTCTTCCACCGCACCGACGTCCTGCCCATCTACCTGCAGTTCATGACCGCGGTCAACGAACTGGATGAGGCGTCCCTCGGCAGCGGCAAAAACAACAACATCCCCTTCCTGTATGCGGAAGACGATGTAGCGTAACAAATAATCGAAAGCACCCTCCCAAAGGAGGGTGCTTTCTTTATGGAAAGACCCGCAACCGCCACACTGGCTGCGGGTCTCCCACGTTTAACACGTTATTCCACTTCGCTCAAAAAAGCGAATTGTGAGGGCTTATTAAAATACGAGAACGGATGGCTCAGGAGCCGACGACACGGGTAACGATCCGGTCGTTTTCGATGGTGTCGGTCTTCGGGTTGAAGACGGGAGACTTGGTGAGGTCTCTCTTGGCGGGGTCTGCCGGAGCCAGCGGCTTCCAGGGGTTCTTGCCTTCCGCCTTGAACGCCTTGTAGAGCAGGACGCAGTAGATGAGGTCGAACATGGTGCAGCAGACACCACACCAGATGTTCAGCGGATCCTGAAGGGACGGATAGACGGCGATGGCGAGCCATGCGCCGATGGTGCCGAGCATTTTGCCGATGGCGATCATCATGGACTGTCCTTCGGTGCCCTTTCTGAGGTAGAGCAGGAAGATGAACAGCATGGACATGGGCAGGTTCTGGACGATGGCGGTGCAGCCGTTGGCGCGGACGCCGTAAGCCTGCAGCCAGGTGATCTCGACGATGACCGCCATGATCATGACGACCGAGAACCATGGCCAGAACAGCCGTTCATCGGCCACCTTCACGAAGTCTTTCTTACCCCACTTGATGTGCGTGTAAAGAATGAGACAGTCGGCGATGAACCATGCGGTGTTGACGCAGGCCATCATGTAGCCGCCGTAGAACATGCCGTCGTGGGCCCAGTACATGTAAGCGTAAAGGCCTTCCCAGACGATGTTCAGCGCCAGGGCGGCGATGGGCATACCGTAGGTCTTCTGCTTGAAGCCCAGACGGATGAGGTCGATGTACGCGAACAGCCAGCCGAGACCGGCGATGGGCGCGAAGATGAAGACTCTGGCATCGAGGCCGAATTCACCGAAATGACAGAAGTCCATAAGGGTCTGTAAGAATCCCATAGATGTTTCCTCCTATATTATTCGTCTTTCTTTTTCCAGTACTTGTTCCAGCCGAGAAGCGCCAGGGCTTCCACTGCCAGGAACGCGAAGGGGCCCCAGAGGGAGCTCTTCATGCCGGTGCGCCATTTATAGAACTTCACGGGCTGAGCGCCGGAAATATCCTGCTGGACTTTTTCCTTCAGCGCGGTGGCGTCGAACTTCGGGTCGTACTGTTTCATGTTCAGCTTGTACTGGTCGAGCTCGAGATTCACACCGCGGGTGTGGACGTCAAAGGCAAGGTCCTTGCCGAACTTGGCCAGCGGGACCAGGAACACGGGCAGCTTGCCCTGAATGTTGTGGCTCTTTGTGAAGTCCACGGGCAGGAGGGTTTCTCCGTTGAGGTACAGCTTGTCGATTTCGGGGTCGTTCCACGCGAGTCTCGCGAAGGCTTTGCCGTCTTTCACGACGAGTTTCGCGGGCTCCACGAGTTTCATGGTGCCGTTGCCGGAAATGTCGTAGTCGATGTCATATTCGCCGTCCGGAAGGTCGATGTCCAGTGCTTTGACCTTCACGCTCGGCAGCGTGACGTCCACGTCGACGTCGTCGGCGTCCACATCTACCACGAGGCTGGCGTCTTCCGCTTCGTCCGCGTCCGCTTCGACGGCGTCATAGTCGTCGACGACCACGTCGTAGTCTTTCTCGGT
>CAJGDU010000222.1 GCA_904502175.1 Clostridiaceae bacterium | reverse complement strand
GCCGGAAGCGGAAACGGTGCGGGGATAGATCTTGTGGAGGAAGGGCTTCTCAAAGTAATCGAAATACTTTGTCATGCCGAAGAACAGCTTCCACCAGCCGTCCCAGCGACGACCGACGAGGTCGGAAAGTTTCCAGACCATGACGATCAGCTGATAGGTCTGACGACCCGGGTGATGCAGCTGAACAAAAATTTTGGACCCTTCTTTGTGGACCGCATCGGCCAGTCTGGTGAGGCCGGGGATGCAGCGGTCGGACGTGACCGACAGCTGCCGCGGGCCGGTACAGCCGGTCCAGTCACTGATTCGGGTGACCTCGGTCTGGATGAGGCCGACCCCGCCCTTGGCACGCTCCGCATAATATGCGACGCAGCGGTCTCCTGCCGTGCCGTCCAGTTCCGCTACTTCCAGCAGCATGGGAACCAGCGTGACGCGGTTCGGGACTTCGCAAGTGCCGATGTTGAAGGGCTCAAAGAGTTTCGGATAGAATTCGTTCATTTACAAGCTCCTTTCATAACGTACTGCAACTGCAAACTCTTCTCTTGACCAAAATCAACAAAAAAATTTGCAATTGCAGAAAACTATACACGGATATTATACATATTTACAGTTATAACCGCAAGACCCCAACAGGCCAAAAACGGCAGAAATTTGTACGCGGACAACGTTTTTTACGTATCTTTTCTGTTGCCTTTTTAAAACCGGGGAAAACGGGTACAATAGAAATGTAAAACGATTAGAACGACAGGAGGAAAGTATGGACCAGTTTGTCAACAAGAGAAATGAACTGCTGGCACAGAAGGTCATCAAGGGACTCGAGTCCCGCAACATGACCGGGTACTACGCCGCGAGCAAAGAAGAGGCGCTCAAGAAAGCCCTCGAACTCATTCCGGAAGGCAGCACCGTCACCATGGGCGGGGCCATGAGCGCCGTGGAAATAGGACTCGTGGACGCCGTCGTGAACGGCAACTACACGTTCCTGGACCGGATGGCGATGGACCCCCGTGAGGGCCTCCTTGCCGGCTACGACGCCGACGTCTTCCTGACGAGCGCGAACGCCATGACCGACGACGGCATCCTCGTCAACATCGACGGCAACGCCAACCGGGTGTCGTACATCGCCAACGGACCGAAAAAGGTCCTGGTCATCGTCAGCCTCAACAAGGTCTGCAGCGACATCGACCACGCCATGAAGCGGGCCCGCAACGTCGCGGCCACCACGAACGCCCAGCGCTTCGAGGTGAAGACGCCCTGCAAGCAGACCGGCACCTGCGCGAACTGCAAGTCGCCGGACACCATCTGCTGCCAGTTCCTCATTACCCGGTTCTCCCGCCACGCGGGACGCATCCACGTCATCCTGGTGAACGACGTCCTCGGGTTCTGAGCACAAAAAGAAAAGACCTCCGAAACTTCGGGGGTCTTTTTATTATGTTTGTCATGCTCAGAACGTCTTCTCTCCCGCGATGACGTCGCGGTAGAGGGTCAGCTGACCGCGCAGGTACGCTTTGGAACGCTTGGCGTCTCCCGTGAGGACGGCGTCCAGCATGGCCTCCATGAACTCGATGCACCGCTCCGGGCCGAACTCCTTGATGGGCTGCTCCCAGAAGTAGGACGTGGAGTCCTTGAACGTGTTGAAGATGAGGGGCAGCACGAAGTTACCGGAGTACACGCACAGGTCGTGGTGGAAGTGGAAGAAGGAGCGGGCCAGCTTCGGCACGTCGAGGTGCGGGTAGTTGCCGGGGCCGGTGAAGACCGGCTTGTCGTCGGTGGCGTCGCCCCGGGCTTTGCCCTGTTCCATGATGGCCTTGGACTGAGCGATGTCGTCGCGGAAGGCCTGGATGGCCTCGTCCGTGAGGTTGTCGGCCAGCCGCTCGAGGGCGGCGGACTCGATGGCGTCCCGCATGTCGATGATGTCGCGGACCGCGTCGGGCGTGTAGTGGAAGTTCTTGGTGCTCGTGAGCAGGTTCAGCGACTCGGCGGTGCCCGTGCGGGTGAAGTCCCGCACGTAGGTGCCCTGGCGCAGAATGGTCTTCACGAAGCCCATGCGCTCCAGCTCCACCATGGCGAAGTGGACGGCGGACTTCGAGATCTTTGCCTGGGCGGCCATGTCGCGCTCCGACGGCAGTTTGTCGCCGGGCTTCAGCTCGCCGCTGACGATCATGCCGACAATGCGCTCCATGAACATCTGGCGCACGGTCGGGGTCTCGATGATGCCAATGTCAATACTCATGACTGCTTCCTTCTGCAGGCGGCGATGCGCCCTTAGTCCATCGTTAACGTTTTGCGGTAACAGTATACCACGGTTCCCCCGAGCTGGACAGAACCGTCCGGGTCGGCGAACACCTGGAGGAACCCGCCGGGCTGCTTGAGCGCCCGTTCCACCGGGGCGTTGCTCTCGGCGGACAGGAAGGCGCCGACCGCGGCGGCGCCGCTGGCGCAGGCGGTCTCCCAGCAGATGGTGCCGACCGCGGGCACGTAGACCAGCGGGGTCATGCGGGAGTCCTCCCGGTCGAAGAACAGAAGGCCGAGGGCCTCGGTGTCGAGGGCTTCGAGCCAGTCCTTCACGAGCTGCTCCGCGGCGGCCCGGGACACTTCGTCCTCCGGCGCGGGGTGCTCATAGATGAGGTGTGAGATGCCGTCGAACTGCACGTAGGGGAGGCGGACGGTCTCGGAGCCGGGGCCGCCCACCGGCAGTTTCACTTCTTTGATGGCGGTGGGTTTCGGCATGTC